>JAHJFT010000077.1 GCA_018824325.1 Patescibacteria group bacterium | reverse complement strand
TTTTGGGCGCCATGGTGCGGCCCCTGTCTGACGATGTCGCCAATCGTGGAGGAGCTGGCCAAGGATTATGATTCAAAAAACTTAAAGTTTTTAAATTGAACATTGATAAAAACCGGCTGACGGCCCAGAGATATAATATAATGAGCATTCCCACTTTTATAATTTTTCGCAACGCTCAGATTATCGATCAATTCATAGGAATCCAAACCAAGGATTCTTTTATTGAGCATATTGAGCAGGCGTTTTCAACAAAGTAATTATGCGGGATGAGATTGCCAATGTAATAATCATCGGTTCGGGCCCGGCCGGGCTCACGGCCGCGCTCTATGCCTCGCGCGCCGGTTTGGCTCCCCGGCTTGTGGAGGGGGATAGCCCGGGCGGTCAGCCAATGACGACCGCGATGATTGAAAATTTCCCCGGATTTCCCAAAGGGATTTCCGGCGTTGAACTGATTTCAAGGATGCGCGAGCAAGCCGGACGTTTTGGCGCAAAATTTTTAAATGGCCAAGTAACGCGGGTTGATTTTAAGAAAAAAATTCCCGCGGTTTTTATTAAAGAAAATCAATATAAGGCAAAAAGCGTGATCATCGCCACGGGCGCCAATCCAAGATGGCTGGGCGTGCCGGGCGAGGATAAATTCAAGGGGCGGGGCGTTTCGGTGTGCGCGACCTGCGATGGATTTTTTTACCGCGATAAAGTGGTGGCCGTGGTTGGCGGAGGCGACTCGGCTTTGGAAGAGGCGGTTTTCTTGACGCGCTTTGCCAAAAAAGTAGTGATTATTCATCGAAGGGATAAATTAAGGGCTTCAAAGCTTTTGCAGGAGAGGGCTCGGGCTCAAGAAAAGATAGAATTTTTTTGGGATACGGTCGTGGAAAAAATTAAAGGCAATAAATTGGTTGAAGGACTTGAACTTCGAGGTACGAAGACGGGCGAGGCGAGTAGTTTGGCTTGTTCGGGCGTTTTTATCGCGATTGGCCATGAGCCAAACACCAAGATTTTTGAAAATCAGTTAGACTTGGACCAAAAGGGCTACATAAAAGCAAAGAGTTTTGTTGAGACTAATATTGAAGGGATTTTCGCGGCCGGCGACGTGGCTGACTCGCATTTTCGGCAAGCGATCACGGCTTCGGCCACGGGCTGCATGGCGGCGATGATGGCCGAGGAATATTTAGCCAGGCAATAATTTTATATGAGTGTTTTTGATTCGGCCTTGGAACAACTTAATCGCGCGGCAAAATTGATTAATCTTGATTCAAGAGTTTTTGAGGCGTTAAAAAAATTTGAACATATAATTGAGGCGTCCATACCGATTAAATTGGCGAGCGGCGAGGAAAAGGTTTTTTCGGCGTATCGAGCACAGCATAATAGCTGGCGCGGGCCGTACAAAGGCGGCATCAGATTTCATGAGGAGGCGAATCTTGACGAGGTCAAGGCGCTGGCATTTTGGATGACAATGAAATGCGCAGTGGTTGACATTCCGTTCGGCGGCGCCAAAGGCGGAGTTAAATTTAATCCAAAAAAATTCAGCCCGGCGGACATTGAGAATGTGGCGCGTGGCTGGGTTGAGGCGATGAAAGATTCAATTGGCCCGGACAAGGATATTCCGGCGCCGGATGTAAACACGAACGCGCAAATCATGGCTTGGATGGCGGATGAATTTTCAAAAATTAAGCATAAAGAGACGCCCGGCGTAGTCACGGGCAAACCGCTTGAAGCCGGTGGCATTGTTGGCCGCGATACGGCAACGGCCCAAGGCGGTTTTTATGTTTGGCAAGAATTTTTAAATAAAAAAAGCTTGGCTAGCGAACAAGTCAGCGTGGCGATTCAAGGCTATGGCAACGCGGGATATAATTTCGCCAAACTCGCTCAGCAGGCCGGCCACAAGATTGTCGCGTTGTCCGATTCCAAGGGAGGTATTTTAAATCTTGAAGGCCTTGACATAGAGGCGGTCATGGAACATAAAAAATTAACCGGTTCAGTGGTTGACTTTGAGCACGCGGACAATATTTCCAATGAACAGCTTTTGGAAACCAAGTGCGCATTGCTTGTGCCGTCGGCTTTGGAGAATCAGATTACGGGCAAAAACGCATCAAAAATAAAAGCAAAGGCAATCTTGGAACTGGCCAACGGACCGACCACGCCTCAAGCCGATGACGCGCTTTTTGGAAAAGGCGTTTATGTGTTGCCCGATATTCTGGCAAATGCCGGGGGCGTGACGGTTTCTTATTTTGAGTGGCTTCAGAATCAGGAGAACTCAAAATGGGATATGGATATGGTGCAGAAAAAGTTAAAGCATAGTATGGTTAGCGCTTTTGACTTGGTTTGGCAAAAACACGATGAATTAAAGACTGATTTGCGAACCGCTTGTTTTGTTTTGGCGCTTGAACGCCTGTCCATGGCGTTTTCTCGTAAAAATTTGGTATAATGAGACTGTATGACAAGTGAAATTTCTCTTGAAGAGTTAAAACAAAAAATTGACAAAGCCGAGAAGTTTTATTTGATTGATGTGAGGACGCGCGAGCAATATGAGCACAATCATATTGCCGAGGCCTTGGGTCTTGCTTGGGGTTCGGATTTTGAAAAGCAGGTGACCCATATTTTGCCGGACAAGGACGCGGAAATAATTGTTTATGGCGCGAACGAGTCGTGCGAGCGGGCAAAGAAAGCGGCCGAATTCTTGCAAAGCCATGGTTATGCCAAGGTGAGAATTTTTTCTCTGGGAATTTTAGGGTGGATGGAGGCGGGTTTGAGGCTGGAATTTGGCCGAGAAAGTTGACGGGGTGTCTACAAATTACAAATTATTACAAATATACAAATATTTTTCTAGGCGCCTTGACCTTGGTCGGGGTTTTTTGTTTTGGAGTAGCGGGATTATTTGTAGAGGAGTAGCGGACGAAAGTCCGCGCCTTATTGAGATAGGCCGAGGTTATTGGCGCAGACTTTCGTCTGCTACTCCTTTATCATTTGAAAATTTAGTTTAAATAGGATAATATAGTAATAATTATGACAAAATACGACCCAAAGAGAATTGAGTCCAAATGGCAGAAAAAATGGGAAAAGATGAAGACTTTTCAGGCTCGTGATTTTTCGGAAAAGGAAAAATATTATTGTTTGATTGAATTTCCTTATCCTTCGGGCGAGGGCCTCCATGTGGGCCATCCGAGGAGCTACACGGCAATGGATATTGTGGCTAAGAAAAGAAAGATGCAGGGCTATAATGTTATGTTTCCCATGGGCTGGGACGCGTTTGGTTTGCCCGCGGAAAATTATGCCATTAAGACCGGAGTTCATCCGCGCGCGGCTACGGAAAAAAATATCGCCAATTTCACGCGCCAGCTGAAATCAATGGGCTTTGGTTTTGACTGGTCGCGCGAAATAAACACCACGGACCCGCAATATTATAAATGGACCCAATGGATATTTTTGAAATTTTTCGAAAAGGGCTTGGCGTACAAGGCCAAGATGCCGATTAATTGGTGCCCGACCTGCAAAATCGGTTTGGCCAATGAAGAAGTGGTTGACGGGAAATGCGAACGTTGCGGCGCGGGCGCGGAAAAGCGGGATAAAGAACAATGGATGTTGAGGATAACGGAATATGCCGACCGCTTGCTCAAGGATTTGGAATCGGTTGATTATCTCGAGCGCATTGCCAAACAGCAGGTGGATTGGATTGGCCGGAGCGAAGGCGCGGAAGTTGAATTTGGAATTACGAATTCTGAATTACGAATTAGAGTATTTACCACGCGGCCGGACACATTGTTTGGCGCGACTTATTTGGTGGTGGCGCCGGAACATGAGATTATCAAGAATCTAGCCTCCGGCCCCCTTCGGGTCTACGACCCCGTACGGTCGGAGACTACGGGCCGTAGGCCCGGAGGGGAATCTAGAGTCAAGAATCAGGGGGAAGTCAGGAAATATGTTGAGGCGGCAAAAGGAAAAAGTGATTTGGAGCGGTCTGAACTTGCCAAAGAAAAGACAGGGGTTGAGCTAAAAGGAATAAAAGCGATTAATCCGGTGAATAATGAAGAGATTTCGATTTGGGTGGCAGATTATGTTTTACCAACATATGGTACTGGTGCGATTATGGCCGTGCCCGGACACGACCAGCGCGACTGGGAGTTTGCTAAAAAGTACGATCTGTTGATTCGTGAAGTTATCACTGGCGGTGATATTGAAAAACAGGCTTATGTTGGTGACGGCACTTTGGTTAACTCGGATTTTTTAAACGACAAACTGGTGCCCGAGGCGATTGGTGATATGACCAAGTGGTTGGAAAAACGTGGCATGGGTTCTTATCAAGTAAATTATAAATTGCGTGATTGGGTTTTTTCGCGCCAGAGATACTGGGGCGAACCCATTCCAATCATCAATTGTGAAAAATGCGGGCATGTGCCGGTTTTGGAAAAAGATTTGCCCGTGACTTTGCCGGACGTGGAAAAATATCAACCAACCGAAACCGGAGACTCGCCATTGGCCGCGATGGACAAATGGGTGCGGACAAAGTGTCCGAAGTGCGGCGGTCCGGCTCGGCGTGAAACCGATACCATGCCCAATTGGGCCGGCAGTTCGTGGTATTTTCTTCGTTATTGCGATTCTAAAAACAAAAAGTCTTTTGCCGATTCTGAAAAATTAAAATACTGGATGCCGGTTGACTGGTACAACGGCGGCATGGAGCACACCACGCTTCATCTTTTGTATTCGCGTTTTTGGTATAAGTTTATGTATGACCTCGGCTTGGTGCCCACGGACGAACCCTATCTCAAGCGCACTTCGCACGGTTTGATTTTGGGGGAGGACGGAGAGAAAATGTCCAAGTCGCGCGGCAACGTGATTAATCCGGACGAGGTGATAAAAAAATACGGCGCCGATGTTTTAAGGATTTACGAAATGTTCATGGGGCCGTTTGACCAGCCGGTCGCTTGGAGCACGCAGGGCATTGAGGGCGTGAATCGGTTTTTAAACAAAGCCTGGATGATATTTACGCATCAGATTGAAATGATTAAATTATTTGAAGACCGCGGTGAGAAACCTATCCGCGCCAAAGAAGACCAGCTGGCGCGCCAGCTTCACCGCACTGTTAAAAAAGTGACTGACGACATTGAGAAGATGCGGTTTAATACAGCCGTGGCCATGCTCATGACATTTTTAAATGAAGTGACATCGCAGGCCGAAAAAGTGGGTGAAGAGGCGCAGGTTTGGTATTATCTTGACCGAGATGACACGCGTGATTTTATAAAATTGCTGGCGCCGTTCGCGCCGCATCTGGCTGAAGAGCTTTGGCAGAAGCTGGGGCATACTGAATCAATTTTTGAGTCAGACTGGCCGGGTTATAACGAAGAACTGGTCAAGCTTGAGGAGATTGAGCTGGTGCTTCAGATAAACGGCAAGGTGCGCGACAAGTTAAATGTGCCGGCTGATATTTCCGAAGAGAAAGCAAAAAAGCTGGCTCTTGAAAGCGAGAAAATCAGAAAATGGCTCGCCGGCAAAAAGCCAAAGCAGGTAATTTTCGTGGCCGGCAAATTGGTTAATATTGTTGTCTAGAATCAAGAATGGGCAG
>JAHJFT010000001.1 GCA_018824325.1 Patescibacteria group bacterium | reverse complement strand
CCAATTATCGTCTCCTCCCTTTTTAAAGGGAGGGGCAGGGAGGGGGGATGCTCCAACTGACGATTTTTTTAAATAAAGTATTCAATTATCATCTCCTCCCTTTTTAAAGGGAGGGGCAGGGAGGGATTTTATGCTGCCGTACAAAAGAAACTTAAAACCAAAATCCAGGGGACTGAGAAAGAATATGACACCGGCGGAAATAAAACTCTGGTCCAGGATTAGAAAAAAACAAATTTACGGCTTGCAATTCTATAGACAGAAGCCGTTAGGAAGATATATTGTAGACTTTTATTGCCCGGCCAAGAAGTTGGTTATTGAGGTGGATGGCGGGCACCATTATTATAATGCAAGGCAAATAAAGATTGATAAACAAAGAGATAAATATTTAAGAGATAAATTTAATTTAAAAATATTACGATTTCGCAATCCGGACGTGCTGGAAAATATTGACGATGTGATTGATAAAATTTGCGAAGAGCTGTCGTGACGAAAAATTTAGCCCAAAATGTATCGGCCCCTGTCGCACATTGACAATCTGGCTTTCTTGTGTTAATTTGAAACGAAAATTGAACCTTTCAAAATAGGAGGACTAAAGATGCAAGATAAGACGCAAGAAGAGAAAAAGTATCAACGGGCTTCTCTCGGAATATACAACTTCATCATGGGGTTTGTGCTGGGATTATTCGCCGGCGTGTCGATTGTCCTGATTTGCGCATTCCTGGATAAGCTTATTTGCGTGGATCTATATGTTAATCCTTGGGCAATCATAGCAAGTGGCGCGCTTAGCGGTCTGATTTTAGGTCTGTTCATTGACCTCGCGTTTGGTATAGGATTCAGCCTAACCCTGGGTCCGTTTCTTGCCATGCACTATGACGCAATTCCGTTGCAAGAGAGATTGACGTTCAGCTTTTTCATGATCTGCGGCATTGCCGGCGCCGTTTGTCTGGCCGAGCTCATCAAGAGTTTTTTCAAAACAAAACAAAACAAAGCATCTTAACCTGGGCCTGCCTGTACTTGGGTGGGCCTTTTTTTTTATTTTATAGTGCGGGGCACAGCGTTCGCATTTTACTTGAGTGGCGTTTTGTATTAAAATAAATACCATGAAGCCGAAACATAAAAAAAGATTAAAAAAAGCCGTGATCGCCGTGTTTTTTATTTTTATCGCCCTGACCCTGGTTTTCTGGACCATGGCGCCTCTGTTTTATTAGCTTATGAGTATAGAGTGGAAATTAGCCGAACCAATTTCTTTAGCGGAACAGCGGAGATTTCCGGAAATTCACCCGGTTGTGCTCCAGCTTTTGGCCAACCGCGGCATCACCACCCAGGAGCGGATTGACGAATTTTTGCATCCGGATTATTCGCAAGACGTTCATGATCCGTCTTCGTTCACCAAAATGGAAGAAGTGGTTGATCGCATTTGGCGGGCCATGGAAAAAAATGAAAAAATCGTGATTTTCAGCGATTATGACGCCGATGGCGTGACCAGCGGCACGATTATTTACACGGCTATCAAGGAAATCGGCGCTCGGCTCGGATTTTCTCAAGATAATTTGGATTTTTATATCCCTCATCGCGAGTTTGAGGGCTATGGCATGAATCAGCCGGCCGTGGAAAAATTGGCAACCGACGGCGCCAATCTCATTATCACCACGGATTGCGGCATCAGCAATGAAAAAGAGATTTCCTGGCTTCGCGACAAAGGCGTTGAGACCATTGTCATTGACCATCACCAGGTTCCGGACAAACTGCCGCCGGCGCTCATCATCCACACCTTTGCTCCGGGCGAGATTTACCCCTTTAAACCATTGGCCGCGGTAAGCGTGGTATTTAAAGTCGCGCGCGCTCTCTTTGACCGGGCGCGCGAGCAGGGCATGGATTTTCCCACCGGTTATGAAAAATGGTTTCTCGACCTCGTGGCCATTGCTACGGTCACCGACATGGTGCCGCTTGTCGGAGAAAATAGGACGCTGGTTAAGTACGGCCTGACCGTTTTAAATAAAACAAGGCGCGTCGGACTTAAAAAACTTATTCAAACCACAGCCACGCCTCTGGGCAAGATTAACGCTCGGGCAATCGGTTTTCAGATCGGGCCGCGGCTGAACGCGGCAAGCCGCATGGAGAACGGCAGTAGCGCTTTTCGGCTACTCATCACGGACGACGAAAAGGAAGCCGAAGAATTGGCCGTGCGCCTGAATCAATTGAATCAGGACCGGCAGGCCAAGACCCAGGAAATTTTCGAGCAAGCGATGCAAATTCTTGGGGACGTGGGACAGCGAAAAATTTTGTCCGCGGCCAATGAAGCCTGGCCGCCTTCCATTGTCGGGCTTGTCGCCGGAAAGATTTGCGACCGGTATTATTGCCCGACTATTCTGATTGGCCAGCAATCCGGCAAATGGTTTGGCTCGGGCAGAAGTATTGCCGAACTTGACATCACCCGGCTCTTACACCACGCCGAAGAGCATCTTGAGCGTTTTGGCGGGCATGCCGGCGCTTGCGGCTTTACTTTAAATTCAAAGGATGACATTGAGCCGTTTTTTGAAAAAATAAAACAAAAAGCCCATGCCGAACTGGCCGGACAAAAGCTTAAGCCGAAAATACAGATTGATTGCGAAATGAATTTGGAAGAAGCGGATTTTGATTTGGCCGCGCGGATTGCTGATTTCGCTCCTTTTGGCCAGGAAAATCCAATGCCGCTTTTTTTTGCCAAGGACCTCACGGTCGCGAGTTTTGAAGCGCTGGGCACGGATCAAAAGCATGTTAAAATTTTGGTCAAAACGCCGAGTCAGGATATCAAGAAGTTAATCGGCTTCGGCATGGCCGACAGAATTGAAGAATTGGAAGTCGGCGCGTCCATGAAACTGGTCTACGAGCTTGGGGTTAACGAGTGGAACGGGAATCAGGAGTTACAGTTTAAAATCATAGATTTTAAACTGTAATAGATGAAGGTCTGAAGTTTAAAATGTTGACATCTTTTAAATCTCAAATCCTAAATCCTAATATCTAAATTCAAAATAATATCAAATGCTCAAAATCCAAAATTCAAAACAAGATAGTTCAAACAGCCGATTAAGATGTTTTGAATTTTGAACATTCGGATTTTGAATTTGTTTAGGATTTAGTGCTTAGGGTTTAGAGTTTCTCGTATTCTGTTTATTGAATTAATATATTATTATGTCTAAAAAAGTAAGAATCTATACGGATGGTGGTGCGAGGGGCAATCCGGGTCCGGCCGGCATTGGCGCGGTTTTAATTGAACTTAAAGATGGCGAAGAGGGGAGTACTGTAAAAACAATTTCAAGATATCTGGGCCGCGCCACCAATAATCAGGCCGAATACGAGGCAATCGTGGCCGGGCTTGAGGCGGCCAAGGCACTCAAGGCCGAGGAGGTTGAAGTAATTTCCGATTCCGAGCTCGTGGTCCGTCAGTGCCAAGGAAAATATAAAGTAAAAGATCCGGAGCTGGCAAAATTATTTGTCAAAGTTTGGAACCTGCAACAAAATTTTAAAAAAATAACATTTGACCACACGCTGCGCGCCGGCAATAAAGAGGCGGACGCGCTGGTCAACCAGGCCATCGATCGGGGCCGGTAAGGACATAGCATTTTGTCCCTGCGGGACAAAATGCTATGTCCTTACAAAGTAGGGACGGGATAGATGCCCTATTTCAAGGATTATAAATATATTAACAATATGAAAGTCAAAAACGCGATGACCAAAAAGGTCGTTGAAATAAAAAGCGGCTCAACCCTTGAGCGGGCCGCCAAAATTTTAACGAAAAATAAAATAAGCGGCGCGCCGGTGGTGGGAAAAGACGGAAAAATGATCGGCATTGTTTCGGAAAAAGATTTATTTCGCGCGGTTTATCCCAATCTTCAGGATATTTTAAAACATATCGGCTTGTGGCTGGACCGGCAAAAAATCAGGCGACAGGTCGGTAAAAAGAAAAAGACAAAAGTTAACGTCATTATGACCAAGCAGGTAATTTCGGTTGAGCCGGACGCGCCCCTGCTTAAAGCCGGGTCGCTCATGCTGCAAAAACGAATTCATCGTTTGCCCGTGTTGAAAAACGGCAAGATTGTCGGCATCTTGAGCCGGCGCGATGTTTTCAGAAAAATGATAAAGGCGGATTTTGAAGTGTGAGAGGTTTTTTGGAATTATTTTTTTAAAATGACGCCCCGTAGGGCGTCATTTTTCATATGTGGTTAAACTCCCGTGAAAAATCCGATAAATTGTGGTAAAATATAATAAATATTATGCCAATAAACAAGCCCAAATTCGTAAAAAGAGGCCTATATTTTCTTTTTATCCTGTGTTTTGTGGCGGGTTTTTTTATTTTTGGCGCTTTTCCGCTTTTGGCCAATGAAAATGATTTTTTTCGGGGCTGGGTTTGGAACGATCACATTGGCTGGATTTCCATGAATTGCGCGGACACGGGTAGGTGCGCGGACGTGGATTATGGCGTGGACATGGATTTGGCTACCGGCGATATCACGGGTTATGCCTGGTCCGAGAACGCGGGCTGGGTATGCTTTGGCTCAACTTGCGGCGGGATAACGCCCGAGGGCGCGCCGGCTTACGCCGGGTGGGATGATGCTTCCGGCGAGATAAGCGGCTGGGCCAGAATGCAGTTTGAAAACATGCTGGATGACTCGTGGGTATCTTTA
Source organism: Patescibacteria group bacterium (assembly GCA_018824325.1). Classification (GTDB taxonomy): domain Bacteria; phylum Patescibacteriota; class Patescibacteriia; order JAHJFT01; family JAHJFT01; genus JAHJFT01. Next base: position 4,763 of record JAHJFT010000001.1, on the reverse strand, counting down.
AACTGTTCGGCCGGAGCCGATTGCGCCACGTTGAATTACAAAATCACTTTGAACGTCTTTGATGATAGTGTTTCGGGCTGGGCCTGGAACGCCAATAATTTCGGCGCGGCCAATGTCGGCCTTGGTTGGTTTGATTTTTCTCAAGTAATCGGCACCAAAGAGCTGATTTGCGACGATGACTGGGATAACGACGCTGACGGATTTATTGACTGCAATGATATTGACTGCGCCTGCGGCTTTGAACAGGGTGAAGCCTTGTGCACGGATTCAGTAAATAATGACGCTGATTTGCGCACCGACTGCTTGGACCACGAACCGGATTTTGCCAACAGCTGCTGGCACCATGACCCCTACTGTTCATCAAACGAGGCCGAGTGTTATATCTGGAATCCCGCCATGGGTGCATGGGAACAGCCGGGCGGCATGATTTGTTGCCATGACAACACGGACAATGACCATGATAATGGTTTCGGCGCCTGGGACCAGAGCCTGCTTTCGGGCCGAGATTGCGTGGACACGGACTGCGCCGCGTTTTGCGAAGAAATCTGCGATGACGGATTTGATAATGACGGCGATGGGTTGGTGGATTTTGACGACCCGGATTGCGCCGATGAGGCGCCCGGAGTTTGCGATCCCCAACACTGCGACGGCTCGCCTTGCGGAGAAATAGACGAGGTTTGTGGCACGTACATGGAAGGCGAAGAAGAAAAAGAATGTCTATGCATTGCCCGCCCTTGGCTGGAAACCCAGTACGGCCATGTCTACGCTGAAGGCGGCGTGCGCGGCCCGGAGGCGCCCGAAGGGCTTTACAACGCCACTTATTGCGTAATCGCGCCCACCGGCGGCATTGAAAAATTCACCAGCGCGCGAGACTGCTATTTAACGCCCGAAGACGCGTACAATTTTCCCGAATCAGTCAACAAATACACTAATATCTTGGGCCACCTCGACGTTCCGGGCATCAAAAACGGACTATACGGACAAGTTGAAACAATTGCTGATCCGTCAGAGATTGGCGCGTCCCTGGCCGGAAAAATATATTATATTCAGAACCAGGATATAGATTTTGATACGATCATGGAAATCGCCAATGGTATTGGCAACCAGAGCGGAGCCGGCTTAGTGCTAGTTGAGGGCGGGGATTTGTATTTTAGCGCGGACATGACTTACTCGGGCGTGCAAATACAAAAACTCAAAAACCTCGCTTCAATCGGCTGGATAGTTGTTCAGAACCAAGTCGGCATTGGCGGCAATATTTATATTGATCCGGGCGTGAGCCAGCTGGTCGGCGCGTTTTACGCGGAAAAAATGATAAAAACCCAGGCCGGCGACAGCCAATTAACGGTTTACGGACTCATGATCGCTCGGCAATTTGATTTTGGCCGCGCTTATTCCAGCGGTCTGTGCGGTGCCGAGCAAATCATATTTGACAGCCGCGCCCTGACTAATCCGCCGCCGGGCATGGAGGACCTGACCAGGTCCTTGCCTGATGTTGAACAGATAGTACCGAGATAAGCCCAGGACGACAATATTGAGTGAAATCCAAAATCCTAAACACGAAAATCCAAAGCACTAAATCCCAAATCCTAAACAAATTCAAAATCCAAATGTTCAAAATTCAAAACATTTTAATTGATTATTCAGACTATCTTGTTTTGAATTTTGGATTTTGAGCATTTGATATTGTTTTGGATTTAGATATTAGGATTTAGAATTTTAAAGCATTGGGGTCAAAGATTATAGTAATAACACGCCCTTTTTGGTATAATTAGACAACAAGATGCCATTCTTCAAAAAACCCATAAAAAAAAGTTATCTCGGCGTGGATTTTGGCGCGAGTGGTATTAAAATTGCCGAATTAATGAATGAAAAGGGCCGAGCAAGGCTCCTGACCTACGGATACAGCGACCGTCCCTTTGATTCAATGTCCACCAATATTATTGACACGGCCAAAGACACGGCCGACTTGATAAGGAAAATCTGCGCCAAAGCCAATACCAGCTCAATAAAAGCGGTCGCCGGTCTGCCCGTAGCCTCGGTGTTCAGCTCCATAGTTACGGTTCAGGCAAAGAATAAAAACGAACTGCAAGCGGCCATCCACGCCAAGGCCAAGAAATTGATCCCTCTGCCCATTGAAGAAATGATTATTGATTCAAAGGTACTGGACAAGATTCCGGAAAAAGGTGAATTTCCCAAAGACCTGAGAAACGTCCGCGTCTTGCTTACCGGAGCGCCTAAAAATATCGTTAAAAAATATATTGAGATTTTTAAGCTTGCCGGATTGGAGCTTCTTAGCCTGGAAACCGAAGCGTTTGCCCTGATCCGTTCGCTTGTCGGCAAAGACCCCTCGCCCATTATGATAATTGATTTTGGTTCAATGAGAACGAATTTGAGCGTAATTGAAAAAGGCACTCCGTTTTTGAACAGGAGTATTAATATGGGCGGCCACACGCTTACCAAAACCATCAGCCAGAGCCTGGGCGTGAGTTTAAAGCAGGCCGAACAGATGAAGCGGGATATTTCCGCCCTGACCCGTCTGGCGCCCGGCGGCAGCTTGCCCAAACTTTTGGACAATTTGCTTCAGCCGATCGTTAATGAAATCAAATATTCCCTCAACATGTATGCCGGACAAAAAGAAAGCGAAGGCACGACCGTGGAAAAAATTATTTTAACCGGCGGCTCGTCGCTCTTGCCGAATTTTTCAGATTATTTTACCAAACTTTTAAATATTAACACTTATCTGGGCGATCCTTGGGCAAGGGTGATTTATCCGCTTGAGCTAAAACCCGTGCTTCAAGAGATGGGTCCGCGTTTTTCCGTGGCCATCGGCTTGGCCATGCGCGACATTGGTTAGCTTCCCAGCTTATTAGCTTTTTAGCTGATTAGCTTGTTAGAAAAAAAGAAAATTTTGGCAAGTTTAATATTAATTTTTAAGGAACAACGTTATGGCAAACTCAAAAGAACAGTCTCAAGAGCAGGCTAAAGAATCACCTAAAAAACAACAGCGGTTGGGGGGGGGGCTAGATGTATTTTTGTCTTTGACAGGTCACGATATGAAAAAATCCATAAAATCCACTTTTGTAAAAATCTCCATCTGCACCCTCTTGCTCATGGGAATATATTGCGTTCCAACCGCCATGGCGAGCGTGGTGCAATTGGATACAACGTTCAACACCGTGGGTTATGTTATCCATGACAACGCCGCCGGCGGAAGTAGTACTGAAAATGTCATCTCTTCACAGATCCAGTCAGACGGGAAATATGTTGTCTCCGGATTTAGCATAAACCTGGCCGGGAATATGGATATGGCAATCTGGAGATACAATACGGACGGCACCTTGGATACAACGTTCAATGTGGTGGGATATACCGTCCACGACAGCGCCGCCGGTGGAAGCAGTCATGACAGTGGCGTCTCTTTACAGATCCAGTCGGATGGGAAATATGTTGTTGCCGGATACAGTAGAACCCTGGCCGGGGATTATGACCTGGCAATCTGGAGATACAATACCGACGGCACGCTTGATACAACGTTCAACGTGGTGGGATATGCCACCCATGACAACGCCGCCGGCGGAAGTGGCAGTGACTGGGGCCGGTCTTTACAGATCCAGTCGGACGGGAAATATGTTGTTGCCGGGTATAGTAGAAACGCGGCCGGGAATGACGATATGGTAATCTGGAGATACAATACCGACGGCACGCTTGATGCAACGTTCAACGCCGTGGGATATATTATTCATGATAACGCCGCCGGTGGAAGTGGTAATGATACTGGCCAGTCTTTGCAGATCCAGTCAGACGGAAAGTATGTTGTTGCCGGAAACAGCACAAACGCGGCCGCAAACACGGACATGGCAATCTGGAGATACAATGCGGATGGCACGCTTGATACGACATTCAATACCGTGGGATATGCCACCCATGACAGCGCCGCCGGTGGAAGCGGTGCTGAAGTGATCTACTCTTTGCAGATCCAGTCGGACGGGAAATATGTTGTTGCCGGATATAGCACAAACGCGGCCGGGAACTGGGATATGGCAATCTGGAGATACAATACCGACGGCACGCTTGATACGACATTCAATACCGTGGGATATGCCGCTCATGATAGCGCCGCCGGTGGAAGTGGTGATGATGCGGGTTGGTCTTTGTATATCCAGTCAGACGGGAAGTATGTTATCTCCGGACGTAGCAGAAACGCGGCCGGGGATGATGACCTAGCAATCTGGAGATACAATACCGACGGCACCCTGGACACAACATTCAATACCGTGGGGTACCTCACTCATAACGGCGCCGCCGGTGGGGTTGGTAAAGATGAGGGCTGGTATGTGCGTGTCCAGTCAGACGGAAAATTTGTTGTTGCCGGACGTAGTAGAAACGCGGCCGGGAATGACGATATGGCAATCTGGCGCTATGAAACCGTCGCCGGCATCACGGTGAACGCGATTGACAGCGTGACCGGCGAAGACGGCAACACCGGAAGTTTCTCAATAGTTCTCGATTCTCGGCCAACCGCCAATGTTGTCATTAACATATTGAGCTCAGACACCAGCGAAGGAACCGCCTCGCCTTCTTCCTTAACCTTTACTTCAACTAATTGGAGCACCCCTCAAACAGTCACAATCACCGGGGTGGACGACGCGCTGGTTGACGGCGATTTTACTTACAATATCGTCACCGCCGCCGCGGTCAGTACGGACACTCTTTACAATGGCCTCAATCCCGACGATGTGTCAATGATAAACACGGATGTTGTT
>JAHJFT010000009.1 GCA_018824325.1 Patescibacteria group bacterium | reverse complement strand
GTCGGTTAAAAAATGTTGGTCATCTCTTTTTACGCCGCGCGCGATTTTTTACCGTTATGAAAAAAATCTGCATGAGCGCCACGTTTCCGTGGCCGTGGTGGTGCAGGAGATGGTGCAATCCGAGGTATCGGGCATCTGTTTTACGGTTCATCCGGTAACCGAGGACTACGAGCAAATGGTGATTGAGGCGGGTTATGGTTTGGGCGAAGCCATTGTCGGCGGCATGATTACGCCGGACACCTATGTGATTAATAAAACCGACTGGGTTATCTTGGACGCCAATATCAGCAAGCAGGAAATGATGATTACGCGCACGGACAAGGGCGCGGAAGAAGCCAAGGTTCCGGAGGACAAACAAGAAAAGCAAAAGTTTTCCAACGAGCGGATTATTGAACTGGCCAAGCTTTGCGCGCATATTGAAGAACATTATGGCAAGCCCCAGGATATTGAGTGGGCGTACCAGGGCGGCAAGCTATATATTACGCAGTCAAGGCCCATTACCACGTTGTAAGAGTTTTTTAATATTATTTAAAAAAATTCGTAGAGACGAGGCATTACCTCGTCTCTATTTTTGATTTTATCCTCTAAGCCCCGCTCCCACCAAACTACGCGCCTAACCCTAAAAAGCCATAAAGATAATTCCACGAGCGGAGAATATCTTTACCAATTAATATTATCCTGCTTTTACCCAAAGCCTTGACTTTTTGGCGGTTTTGTGCTAAGATAGGCTACTAGTTCTTTAAATTTTAACCCAACTGATAACTCAAGAAAGGAGGGCATGATGTCCGATTGGATAAAAAACAATGCCTTCTTTTTGAGGGCATCGGTATTTGTTGTTTTTGCCGCTTGGATTGGCGCGCCGGCTTGTTCTTATATCTTTAAGGACATGCCTAATGTGTTCGTGAAGCAAGGGGGGTGGGACGGATGTTTAAAAAGCCTTGACCGGGAAAGCCTCGAAAAGTTCAAGGCTGATATTAATGAGATGAAGCGCCAGGCCGAACTCAAAGGTACGGCCTATGGCGCAAAATCCTGGCTCAATGATTTTGCGCGCATGCACGAGCTGGCCACCGAATATGGCATTCCCCATTCCGCGTTAACCGGGAGCGTATTCCAGCAGCATCTTGGCATAAGGGAACTTTTGAATAGGTATATCGAAAATAGGGCTGTGTTCGGGCCGCACGAGGCTCCGGAAAGCGAAGATGAATGTGATGAGGCGCGGGCGCGTTTAGCCATCGCCCGCGGAGAACCAATTCCGCAAGAGAAAACAGGGGCCGAATTATGGGCCGAGATTTGGCCGAATTTGCCTAAGGCAGGCTGGTTTCTACTCAAGCTGTACTTGCAGATAATGCTGTTTTGTTTGTTTTGGTTCCCCTTGAGGCTGGTTCAACGTGGTAGCTGGGATTGGATTAATAATACCACGCTTCGCGACGAGTTGTTGCTCGCGCCCGGACGGTTCGTGCGCGCGGTCATTTTTTGGCCGGCGTGGTTTAATGTGTACGGTAAGTTCACTGACCCGGCCAAAGCCTTGCGCTACGCCAGATTAAAGGTTGAGTACTTGCGGCAAAAGAGCGGACTTGAACAGCTGACGCCCCAGGAAGAACAGCATCTTCACGAGCAGGCGGAAAAGCCGCTTGAAGAGTTTGCGCGGGCGATTGCCGCGCTCAAGGGGCAGAGAGCCTTGGTTAAGCGTTCGCTTGCCGCGGCCATGCTCTGGTTTTTGCTCGGTTTTTTTCTAGCGCCGTTTGCCTCGCCGCGAAGCAAGGTTTTTCAAACAGCCGGTTTTTGCTCAAGTTCTGTTTTTGCTTTCATAATTGACAAGGTCGTAGAGAAAGCGACGGAAAATCTGAAACCCTCGCCGCGTTCTCCACCTATGCTGGAGCTTGATGTCATTTGTGAATGGCTTGAACTTCCGGAGAACCGCGGGCAAGCGATATATGTCCCAGCACGAGAATTCTGCTGGATGCCGGACAAAATTGTCTTTGCCATTGACCATGTGCCTCGGCGGCTTAACATCTTCCAAAAGCTCAAAGAGCAAATGGGGGCATGTTAACCCGCCAGGAGTAAACATTGCTTCTCCTGGTCAGTCAGGAGGACTAATTATGAAATACATGGTCATCGCGATTTTTTTCGCGGCAATAACATGGACCGGTTTTGCTCAAGCCAAGGCTTATGAGAACCCGCGCATCGGCATATTGTTTGGTGCTAGCCACTCGGTGCACAAGCAGGTCAAGTTGCACTATAAGTTGACTTTGCCTAATCTTGCGGCCGAAAAGTTTGCTTCAGGTAGTTTGGTCGGAATACAGTGGTTTGCTCATCCGGCCTTCAATTTGCAAATACTCTTTGGCGGCACGCACCAGCCCGGCGACAATACTTGGAAAATCAGTCTTCGGCCCACGTTCATCATTAAGAAGTTTTTCATCTTCTGCCTGTTCAATTACAATGTGAACTTCTACAACCTGTTCCATTTCATTCAGGCCGGACATCCGCTAACCGATTATTTCGGGTTGAGCTTGGCGAGCGAAGGCATTACCAAGTTCAAGGATATTGAAGCCAGTTGGGTGACCGTCGGTCCTTCGCTGGATATCAATTTCGGAAAACACGTGACCATAAACGCCATCAACATGATTGGCGTGGAAAAGGGTCGCCAATACTATGTTTTCCGCATGTATCTGGTGCTGAAGTTCTAAGCCTAGATATCGAGCCGAGCACACCTGTGCTCGGCTCTTTTAATTTTTTCGATTTTGTAAATAATTGATCATATTTAAAAACCCGTAGAGACGAGGCACTGCCTCGTCTCTACTGTTGCCCAAACAAAATTTTATTGGTATAATTCTATTAGTTAATTTTATTAATAAAATCATAAATCACAATATGGCAAACAAAAATAAAACCAAGCCAAAAACAAAAAAGAGCGCGCCAAAGAAAAAAGGTACGCGCCGGGTTCGGCAGAAAAAGAGCGCGGGCGGAATTCAACTTTTGCCTTACGCCATAGTCGCGGTTATCATTTTGATAGTCGGCGCGGTGGCGTATTTATTTTTGACCGATTATTTTGACAAAGACACGCCCGAGCCGCCGGTGGTTAAAGATATGGGCGATGTTGTGGACGATATTTATAAACCAAAAGCGGCCCAGGCCTCAAAGTTCGCCGAATATGAAGAGGTGGCGGTTAATATTAATCCTCAGGTGGCCGACTATACGGTTAGTCAGGGTCTTACTAATGTGATAAACGCGGATGATTTTGTGTTTTCCCAGGATGCTGAAGATTTGTTCGTGAAAAACGGGTTTGTGGTTATTCCGGCGAAGTATGATGAATTTTTTTCCGTCTATGAAATGAACCGCTACGCGGACACGCCGAATTTTATTACCACGGATTCAATTTTGCACAATTACCATTTAATGTTTAATTATTTGTTGAAAAATTTGGAAGAGGAAAAGCTTACTTATGAATTACAAGATTTAAACGAAGCAATGCTTGGCGCGGCCATGGAGCAATACGAGTCACTCGCGGGCACGGAATGGGAAAACGCAGCCAAGAGGAATGTGGCGTTTTTCAGCGTAGGGAGCGTGCTTTTGGACGAGGATGTGGAAATTCCGCAAATAGTTCAGGATGAAGTGGACGAGGAGCTTAATCTTATAGAAGCGCACGCCGGCATTACTCTTTCGCCGGTTATGAATCTCGGCGCGGACGCGGATATTTTAGATGGACTTAAGGAAGATTATTCTCAGTACATTCCGCGCGGCCATTATGACCAGAGCGATGAGCTTAAAGCATATTTTAAAACAATGATGTGGTACGGTCGGCTGACTTTTAGATTTAAAAATGAAGATGAAGTGAAATCAGCGATTCTTATTACTTTGGCGCTTAGCGATGACGACAGCAAGGCGCTTTGGGAGCGCATTTATGAGCCGACTAATTTTTTCGTGGGCAAAAGCGATGACATCTCTTGCTATGATTTTGAAGATTTAGTTGAGCAAATTTATGGCAAGATGGATATTGACGCGGTAACCGGTGACGCGACAAAATTTGCAAGTTTTGTGGCTTCAGCCAAAGAATTAGAACCGCCGCAAATAAATTCCATGCCCATTTTTAACTACGACATTCAGCCGGACCGTGAAGCCGAAATTGAGGGCTTTAGATTCATGGGCCAGCGATTTACGATTGACGCGTCCATTTTTCAGCGCCTGGTTGACCGTGAAGTAAAAGACAGAATGCTACCCAAGGGCTTGGATATTACCGCGGCCATGGGTTCGGACGAAGCCTTGGATATTCTTGAGGGCATGGGAGAAACCGATTATGAAGATTATTCAGATAATATGTCCAAGATGAAGAAGTATGTTGCCGATTTGACCGCGGATACTTGGACGCAAAATCTTTATTGGGGCTGGTTACACTCTCTCTTGCCGCTTGTGGAAGAGAAGAGCGCGGGCTATCCCAGTTTTATGCGAAATCTTGCATGGGTGAGAAAAGAATTAAATACTTACCTTGGCTCGTGGGCCGAGCTTAAGCACGATACAATCCTTTATGCTAAGCAGGTTTATGCCGAGCTGGGCGGCGGCCCGCGCGAAGAAGTTGATGACCGAGGTTACGTTGAACCAAATCCTTATGTTTACGCGCGTCTTGCGTCTTTGATCAAAATGACCAAAGAAGGTTTGGAAATTCGCGACCTTTTGAGTTCGGATAACAAAAACACGCTTGAGCTGATGGAGGAATTGGTGTTGTCGCTTAAGACGATTTCGGAAAAAGAATTAAACAATCAATCGCTTACGGATGATGAATATGAATTGATTCGTTCTTACGGCGGACAATTGGAACATTTTTGGATAGAGGCCCTTCGTAGCGAGGGAGTTACGTCCACGGCGCAGCTTAGCGAGCATCCGGCGGCGATTGTTGCGGATGTGGCTACTGACCCGAACGGCTTTGTGCTGGAAGAGGGAATCGGACATATCAATGAAATTTACGCGGTCGTGCCGATTGACGGAGAGTTGAGAGTAGTCAAGGGCGGGGTCTTCTCATATTATGAATTTTCCTGGCCGTTGGCTGATCGATTGACCGATTCGGCGTGGCGTGAACTCTTGGATTCGGATGAGGCGCCGGCCCTGCCGGAATGGACCAGCGTTTTCACGGAGCAATAAAATGAATGAAAAAATTCAGCGTAATATTGGTATGCGTTTCCTTTAGCGCGGTTACGGCGGTTGCTTTTGTGCTGGAATCTTTCAAAGAACCGGTTTACTATAGCGGAGAGCGCGTTGAAAGCGCGGTCCAAGAAGCCGAGGGACAGGACGAGACTGAACAAAATCAAGAATTTGAAAAATTTAAAGCAATACGCGAGAAACTTCCTCAAACCGAAGAGGAAGTTTCTTTAATTGCCGTGGGCGACATCATGCTTTCGCGGGACGTGGCAACAAAGATATATCAGCACAATGATGTTAATTATTCTTTTTTGGATACGCGCGATTATCTTAAGACCGCGGACTTGGTTTTTGGCAATTTGGAAACGCCGATTACTCCGGGCCGTCGTATCTTAAGTTATGAAATGGTTTTTCGGGCTGACCCTGGAGTTGAGAACGCGATGCGGGACGCGAATTTTTCGGTTTTGTCGCTGGCCAATAATCATACTTTAAATTTTGGGGCGGATGGTCTTACAGACACATTTGATTATTTGACCGAAGCGGGCATATTGTATTCGGGCGCGGGCGCGGGCGAGGCGCGTGCTTGGGCGCCGGTTTTTGTTGAAACCAAAGGGATAAAGTTCGCCTTTCTTTCTTATGCTCAGTCAAATTTCGTGCCCGCGGCGTACCGGGTCGGCACCGGTCCGATTGTCGCGGCCATGGATAAGGAAAAAATGGCCTCGGCCGTGGCTCAGGCAAAGGAACGGGCCGATTTCGTGATCGTTTCCATGCACGCGGGCGCCGAATACGTGGCCGCGCCCAACCGCACGCAAACGGATTTCGCGCGCGCCGCGGTTGATGCCGGCGCCGACCTTGTCCTCGGCCACCATCCCCATGTGGTGGAGAGCGTGGAAATTTACAAGGGCAAATATATTTTTTACAGTTTGGGAAATTTTGTTTTTGACCAGATGTGGTCGTACCAAACGCAAAGGGGTTTGGCCGTGAAAGCATTTTTCAATAAGTGGGGGGTGAGCAAGATTGAACTTGTTCCGGTATTGATTGAGAATTATGCCAAGCCCAAGATTCTCACGGCCGACCAGGGCGCGGATATTTTGGCCAGGCTGGGGCTTGGCATGGATGAGAGAATTTGTTTTTCGTGGGATGGGGAGAAAAATGATTTTACGCAAAATAATAGAAAGATTTTTTCCGGCGTTGGTGCGTCTTACGCGGCGGCGGCCGACAAGTTAATCAAGCTTGATTCGGACAAGGATGGGGTGGCTGAAGAATATTTGCTCAAAAATGGGCGTTTCCGCGTTAAGGAAAGTTATAAAATTATTTGGCAGTCACCCCAAGACTGGTGGGTTGATGATTTCGCGCTGGCCGATTCCACGGGCGACGGCAAAGTTGATATTAATTTATCGGTTTGGAAATCCGGTTCGTTTGGCGCGTCAAAGCCGTTTTGGATCGAGGAGGACGACCCAAGCGTTAAAAATCATTTATTTGTTTACGATTATATTAATAACGAGGTGGTGCCGATTTGGCAGTCGTCAAATCTTGACCAGCCCAATTGCGAATTTGATTTTCAGGACATTGATAATGACGGCAATGAGGAATTGGTTGTGATTGAGGGCGAGTATGCGGAAGATTTTATTTGTGAAGGGAAACATGTGGCGGTTTGGCAATGGAATGGTTGGGGGTTTTCTTTGGTCTGGCGAAGCCCGGCCGGAGATTACGCGGATTTGCAGCTTGAAAAAATTAATGGCGCGGGGTATATTTTAAGCGATGCCGGATGATTAAAAAATTGCCACGGCGTAAATTAAATCGTCTTCAAGGATATGATTATTCGCAATGCGGGTATTATTTCGTGACGATTTGCGTGAAAAACCGTGAATGTATTTTTGGCGATGTGGCGGCCGGCGAAATGCGATTATCCGACATGGGCAAAATTGCGGATAAATGTTGGCAAGGAATACCGCACCATTTTGCGGATGTTCAATTGGACGAATATATTGTAATGCCCAATCATTTGCACGGAATAATAATTATTGACCAACCCGATGCGGGGAACGCAATCCCCGTAGGGAACGCAATCCCCGTAGGGAACGCAGATCTGCGTTCCCTACACCGGGATCAAAATAAAAAAATTGATCGTACCAAAATGTTATTACCAAAAATTATTCACGGATTTAAATCATCGGTGTCACGGGTCATCAACCAAATGCCGGATAATGATTGGTCGGGATGGCAGAAATCGTTTTATGACCACATTATCCGCGACGAACGGGCATTGGACAATATCCGCGAATATATCATGAATAATCCGTTTAATTGGGAACATGACAGAAACCATCCAAATATTTTACCAAAATTATGAAAATCATTTTCGCCACGCATAATGTTGGAAAAATAAAAGAGATGCGCGCCTTACTTCGCGATTTGGATGTTGATGTTTTGAGCGCGGATGAAGCCGGGGTAACCGAGGACGTGGTTGAAGACGGTGAAACATTTGAAGAGAACGCCTTAAAAAAAGCGCGCTTCGTGTGCGAAAAATCGGGTGAATGGGCGGTGGCCGACGACTCGGGCGTTTGCATAAAGGAATTGGGTTGCCGGCCAGGAGTGATGACCGCGCGTTGGGCAGGCGAAGGCGCGACTGATGAGGATTTGGT
>JAHJFT010000076.1 GCA_018824325.1 Patescibacteria group bacterium | reverse complement strand
TATAGTTCCCCCCAAAATTCAGACACTGGGTAATGAGACACTTTGGTGGTAAAATTATCACTGAAAGTCACATAACTTAGCGTCTAATCATATGGGGAATATTAAAAGAAAACATTCAAGTTCTTTTAAGGTTAGAGTGGCCTTGGAGATGATTAAGGATACTGAATCAGTCGCAAGTATTTGTTCTAAGCATTCCATTCACCCTAGCCAGGCTCATCAGTGGAAGAAGCAGGCGGTGGAAGGGCTACTGTTAATCTTCACCAATAAGCCAAAAGAAGAACTCAAGGAAAAGAACGAACTCATAGAAGAGCTTTACAAGCAAGTCGGTCAGCTCAAAGTAGAGCTGGACTGGCTGAAAAAAAAAGTTACCTGAATCATCTGGTGAGCGACTAAAACTGATTGATAAGGAATACTCTAAAATTACAGTCAAAAGACAATGTGAATTGTTGGATACTAATCGGTCAATGGTCTACTACGAACCCAAGCCAATTTCAGAATTTGATTTAATGCTAATGGAAAAGATTGACGAGCTTTATACGGCCTATCCGTTTTATGGGGTACCGAGAATTACCAAATATTTGAACATCATTGATAAAATCACAGTCAATCACAAGAAAATCGGGCGTTTAATGGCTAATATGGGCATTCAGGCTGTTTATCCTAAAAAGAAATGGAACTTAAGCAAGCCAAATAAACAACATCAAAAATTCCCGTATCTGTTGAAAGGAGCTCATATCAACTACCCAGATAAAGTATGGGGAACCGATATCACCTACATTCGAGCAAACAAGGATTGGTTCTATCTAGTGGCCTTGATAGATTGGTTTTCACGGTACGTGATCAGCTGGCGGTTATCAAGAAGTTTATCAACGGATTTCTGTGTGCTAAACTTAGAGCAAGCTTTAAAGGTCAATCTGCCGAAAATCCATAATTCAGATCAGGGCACCCAGTTCACGGCTGATGGATATATCCAGACCTTGCAACAATATCCGGATATTAAGATTAGCATGGATGGTCGGGGACGATGCTTCGATAACATCTTTACTGAACGACTGTGGCGGACCGTCAAGTATGAGGAAGTTTATTTAAAAGATTATCAATCATTTGACGAAGCGCTGGAATCGTTGGATATTTATTTCAAATTCTACAACACCATCAGATTGCATTCATCGCTAAATGACCGAACGCCGGAACGAGTATATTTTCAAAGGTCGGAAAGTGTCTCATCAAATTAGTAATTTCGTGTCTGAAGAATGGGGGGAAGTGTAGAAGCCGATTCTTCTCAGCCAAAATGTTATCGCCATGCAAATCGGCGTGTATTAAATAAGAGTGTTCTTGTTTTTCAAAAATTTGTTTGTTTTTAGAAAAGATGCTATTAAGTTTGGCGAAAATATCCTCAATTAGCTGATCATCTTTTATAACTTCGGCTTGATTATTCTTGGTAAAATCAGCCCTTCTGATAAAAATATCTCCAAGATTCTCTTTTTTCTCGCTTATATTCTTAGAATGCAGTAGAACCAATTGTTCCGCATGCGTTGCTAGCAAACCTTTAGTCCACGCGTTTATTTTCTCGCCTGGAATAAAAGATTGAATCATGAATGAATTTGGAATTATTTTCTTAGAATCGTCAAAGACAAAGGGCTTGGGACCCAATCCTTGTGGTAATTTTTTCAAAATATTAAATTCATTTTTTAATGCATCTTCCAATTCTTTGCGAAAGGAGATTCTAAAAACTAATTTTTTATTACCTATGACCGCAAGGTATATTAAATGGTTTTCTCCATTTCCCAAAGTATCTACTTCCACTGTCTGGTCCTCGGTATTATCTAAATTCAGTTTTTTGCGATAAAACTTGATTGCATGTTTAATTTTTTGAATCATATCGATGTATCACAATAATTTCTTTTAAAACTGGGCCCTTGGGACGAAAGGGTAAATCAAACCATCTTTCTTTAAACCATTTAATTTTATGTTTTTTGATTTTTCCAAAATGCGGGTCTGCTAAAATTATCTTGTCTTTTTCAAAACCGACAACTATGGAATAATGGCCAGCTTCTTCAGGAGAAAACCAATCTACAATCACGGGAATTCCTTTTTTCACTAAATTTCTTAATTCTTTAATGGATGAATTTTGTTTTACATATCCCCTGAAGCCAAGCTTCTCTGCTGCTTTGAGAATATTTTTTTCATCACATCCTTTTCTTCTACTGCTCTTTGTCAGTTTGGCTAGATAATTTTCAGATTTATTTATTCCATAAGCAGAAAGAACCATTTTTAACGAAGCCGGACCGCAATATCCTTTTGATTGCTTGAATGGTTTAAGTCCAATCATAATATATTAAATTAATATTGAAATTTTACAATTCGTTAATAACGTACTTTAAATACATAAAGTCTGTAAGGTGCTCAATGGGCGCGCGGTCGTCGGTCAGCACGATTTTTTGGGGATTAAAATTAATAACTCCGGCGTTCTCGGTAAGATGGTCAATCATCTCGGCTAGGCCCGGTTCGTCCATGACTCTTTGGTTTTGTTTGAATTTTTCAAAATCAATCTCCTGCATTGAGGCAAAAACCAGATAATTGAAAGAGTTGCGCACCGGCGCCGAATACACGCGCGGAAAAACTTTGGCCAGGGTGTTGGTAATCGCGCCGAAGAGCTCGGAATCCTCGGACGTGGCATTTATATTCATGGCTACAAAGCCGCCTTTTTGGAGTATGCGGCGCAGATCTTGAAAAAATTCCGCAGTAGTCATGTGCCAAGGTATGTAAATCTGATTTGAATAAGCGTCCACCAGAATAATGTCGTACTTGTCTTTGGCAAAACGCGTGAAAATGCGTCCGTCTTCGTTGTAAATATTCAGATTCGGAATGTTCAAGTCAAAATATTCCCGAGCAATATCAATAACTTTGTTGTCAATCTCCACACCGTCAATGCTCATATTTTTTTCGTCCTCAAAAAGATACGACATGCTGCGCACGACCGTGCCGCCGGCCAAACCGATATTGAGCACGCGGATGTCGTTTGATTCAAGCAGAGCGGGCGCCGCGGCCATGACATCAAAATACATGTGCCCGGTCATGACTTTGTCCGGCGCGTAAACCGACTGAATGCCCATGCCTTCATTGTACACAAGTTGACGCATGCCTTGATTTTCCAAGACCCGAATATATTGATAAGCCGATTCGGTTTCCAGCGCCGTGTTTTGTTCGTGGCGTAAATCCTGGGATATGGCAAAGGGCCCGATGAGCAAGAAGAGCGCGGCGAGCCAAACATATTTTTTCCGGCGCGCCAGGCCAAAGACGGCGACGAATATCAAGACAAGCGCAAAAATCAAAATCGTCTTTTTTGAACCGACCCAAGGAATAAAAACGAGCGAGGGCAAAAACGTGCCCACGATACTGCCCACGGTGGAAACCGCGAAGATGCTGCCGGCCGCCGCGCCCGCGTCCTTTTTAGTCAGGGAAAGCACCTTGATTAAAAACGGGCTGACCATGCCGAGGAACATGATCGGCGCGAAAAAAAGAAACGAAGTGACCAAAAAAGAACCGAACAAAATCACGACTGAAGCGCGGCTCATGGCGCCGAAATCTTTTAATACATGGAGCGCGACCGGCTGAATTATAAAAGGAATGATAAACGAGAGCAATCCGGCAAAAATTATAATCTTTAAAAGCAAGCTGATATCATGCCGGCGCTCGGAAAGCCGGCCGCCCAAATAATAACCCACGGACAGGGCAATCATGATGATGGCGATGACATTGGTCCAAACAAACAAGGAGGTGCCAAAATACGGCGCCAAAAGCCGAGCCGCGGTAAGTTCAATCGCCATAATGCACATACCCACGCAAAAGGCGACAAAGAAAATATATTTATGTTTAAACCGAGGCATGGAATTTTTTTCTTACTTTAACTAGTATGATGATACCGGCGGCAAGAAGCAGGATTGAAAAATATTGCGCCGGCGTAAGCGAAAAATATCTTGTTTCAGCCATGGGCCCGTCCCAAATTCTTAAAAAATCCAAAGCAAAACGCGTTAGCGCGTAATAAACAAAAAATATGCCCGCGTAAAATCCAGGCCGACGCGCGCGGCGAGCAAGTATAACAAAAACGATGAACAGAACGAGATTAACTAGGGACTGCATTAAGCCCAGGTCCCAGCGCGCGTGGTCCGCGTATTTAACGCCCAAAAAAAAGTTGGTTTTTACGCCCGGGTGGTCATGAATAAAGGCGCAACCGAGCCGACCAATGAACAAGCCAAGCGGCAAGCTGAACATGACCGCGTCCACGTATGGCCAGAAATCAATTTTCTTTATTTTATAAACTAAAAAGAAAGCAAGCGCCGCGCCGGCAAATCCGCCGAAAAACGAATAACCCGGCTGCCACAAATAAAAAATCTGGAGCAGGTTGTCCTTAAAATACGGCCACTCGTAAAAAATTACATGAAAAAGCCGGGCGCCGACAATCGCGCCGACCAGGGCGGCCAGGGCAAAATCCCACACCAGTTCGTGTTTTAATTTTTTTCGTTTTAGAATGTGGCGCGTTAAAAAAATGGCCGCGATAAATCCAAGGCTGACAAAAAATCCCCAGACTTGAAGCGTCACCGGACCAATACTGAATGATGTAAAATCAAAATAAGGAATCATATTTTAAAGCACACCGAGCTGTTTTAATGCGCGTGCGTACGCCCGAATCGCGGACTTGGCATTCCCATGGCTTATGGAAAAACTGGCCTCGTGAACGAGCTGATTTCTCAATTTGTGCGCCCACCATACTTTTGACAATTCCGAATATTTGTAAGACGCGACCTTGAGCCTTTCGCCCATTGTCTGGCCGGGCATGGCCATTGATTTGAGAACCTGGTCCAAGAGTTTGTCCGCCTCAAGAATGGCCAGCTTGTCGGTCATCTCGCCGGGCTTTTTTATCATTTGTTCAACTTCTTCCCAGTGGCGCTTAATGCTCTGCCGGTCCATGCCCATGAGTTCGGGCCGGCGCAATAATCTTTTTAACTGCCAAAAAATTATCAACACAAAAACAATAATCACAAGTGCGAACAGTGAATACAGGGAATATTTTATAAATAATGGAAAGTTAATGACTATTTCCATATGGTTAAAAGAGTTAATCGGTTAATCCGTGAATCAGTAAATCGGGAATAAGACACCATATCCCCCCCCTAATTAACTGGTTAACTGATTAACCGGCTAACTCGCCCCCCCCTCATCGCTTATATATTTTAAATTTCCGGTTTTTTCTTATGATGCTCCGTGGCTAATTCAAAAGTATTGGCAATTTGAAGAATGGTTTTTTCGTCAAAATAATTTCCCATGAACTGCAGGCCCACGGGCAAACCGCCGCTAAGACCAGCCGGAATGGAAATTGCCGGAATGCCGGCCACATTTGCCGAAACCGTGTAAATATCCGAAAGATACATGGTCAGCGGGTCGTCGCACTTCTCCCCTATTTTGAAGGCCGTGGTCGGCGTGGTTGGTCCGACGATGCAGTCCACCTTGGTAAAGGCGTCTTTAAAATCTTGGCAAATCTTGGTGCGGACGCGCTGAGCACGGCCGTAATAAGCTTCATAATAGCCGGATGACAGGGCGTGCGCGCCGAGCATGACGCGGCGGCGCACTTCGGGTCCGAGGTTTTTAGCGCGCGTGTTTTTATAAACATCAATCAAATCTTTGCCTTTTTCTCTTTTTCCATAACGCACGCCGTCGTATCGGGACAGGTTGGAGCTCACTTCGGACGGCATGATGATGTAATAAACGGCCAAAGCATATTCGGCATGAGGCAGTTCAATGTCAATAATTTTCGCGCCCAGCTCTTCAAGTTTGGCAATGGCTTGGCGAACTGTTTTTTCCACGCCCGAATTCAGGCCCGAGGTAAAAAATTGCTTGGGCACGCCGATTTTCATGTTCTTGATGTCTTGAGGGAATTCCGTGGATATGGATTCGGTATTTACACTGGTTGAATCTTTGGCGTCCAATCCTTCAATCGCCCGGAGCAGCCACGCCGCGTCCTGCACCGTCTTGGCGACCGGACCGGCCTGGTCAAGGCTTGAAGCCATGGCAATGAGCCCATATCGTGAAACGCGGCCATAGGTCGGTTTTAAGCCAACCACGCCGCAAAGCGCGGCCGGCTGGCGCACTGAACCGCCCGTATCCGTGCCCAGCGCGGCCAGGCACATGTCCGCGGCCACGGCCGCGGCCGAACCGCCGGACGAACCGCCGGGAACTCTTTTCATGTCCCATGGATTCTTGGTGGCGCCAAAGGCCGAATTTTCCGTGGACGAGCCCATGGCAAATTCATCCATATTGGTCTTGCCCAGAATAATAGCGCCGGCTTGCTTTAATTTAGCAACCACGGCCGCGTCATAAACCGCGTTGTAGTTTTCCAAAATTTTTGAACCGGCGGTACAAACATGGCCGGCGTATAAAATATTGTCTTTGACCGCGATGGGCATGCCTTCCAAAAGACCTATTTCCTGGCCGCGCGAAATTTTTTCATCAGCCCGCTTTGCCAATTCCCTGGCTTCAGATTCAAAAACATGCAAAAAAGCGGAAAGCTTTTTGTCTTTTTTCTTGATTGCCTCAAGGCAGGCGTCAACCAGCTCTTGAGCGCTGATTTTTTTTGCCCTTAAATCCTTGTGCGCCTGCTGTAAATTTAATTCATTTGCCTGCATATTTTTATTCAAAAACCGATTTAACTCTGAATAAATTATCCGCGCGCTCGGGCGCGTTATCCAAAATGCGTTTTTTCTCGTCCTTGTCGCAGTCTTGAACAACGTCCTCGCGCCAAACGCTTCCCTCTTCGGTGGCATGAGCGCACGGCGCCACGCCCTCAATGTCAACTTCTTGCAGTTTGTTTACATAATCCAAAATAGAAGAGAGCTGTTTAACATAAAGTTTTTTCTCTTTGTCGGGCAGATTTAAACGAGTAAGATTTTGCAGATGCTCAATTTGTTTTTGGTCTATGGTCATAAAAAATTCATTACATTTTATTCTTATTCAAAATAACTATCGCTTATGGGATAATCCATTAAAATATTGTCTAAAAATTCCCGGCCATGGCTCTTAAGCCAAGATGCATAACTGGAAAATTTATAATCCGGCAATTGGTGAAGATTCTTCTTATAGCCGTGTTTAATCGGATTATGGTGAATGTAGTTGAAATGCACAAAAAAATCTTTTTCCGAATTAATGCACTTGTCCCAGTACTGGTACCAAACGGGAATATCCTCGCGTCCAGGAGTAGCGGACGAAAGTCCGCGCCTTAATAACCTCGAACTATTTTGATGTAAATTCTGTGCAAACTTTGGCAAATCCTGTTTATTGCGTATTCTGCAGAGCAAGTGATAATGATTGTCCAAAATTACATAGGCGTAAAATGCGATGTTGAATTTCTCAATGCTTATTTTTAAAACTTTTTCCAAAAGGCCCTTTTTATCATTATCGTCAAAATATTTAATATCTTTATAGGTCCGTGATGTAACAAAATAAATTTGATCTGAAGTATAAATGTGCGGCGGACGGTGTTCTTTCATACGGCTAACAATATTTTGTAAATATATACCTTCTCCGGCGCGAACTTTCGTTCGCTACTCCTTTTTCTTTTTTCCGGGCGTATTGTCGCTTGACAAAAACCAGCTCCTATGTTATATTTTATTGAAATTCCTTGCTTCATGCGGGGTCGTTCCGGCGCGGTCGCGCTCGGGATCAGGGGGTTAAGTGCCTGCCCCGATTTAGGCGCTCGTACATTTTATAGGAGGTCTTCATGACTGACAAAGCACCATTTATCAAACAAAGAATGAAAATCATCAAAGGGCCTGGCAAATTTAACTGGGCAATGGGATTAATTGACGGGAAAGTTCTGGAAATTACGCTTGATGAGACTACGGACGAAATCGAGTCTCCTTTTTTGCCAAACTTTTTCCTTAGGGTGGTGGGCTCATTTCAGGAAGTAGATGAAACACTTTCTTTATTCTGGGGATATATTACGCCCTGTCGCCCCCAACGCAACATGGAGTTTCTTAAAAAGCGGTTCCGTCTTGATCGGCACTTCCGTAAAGGGGATATCCAGTTTATTACTGGAATTTATTATCACCAACTGCATGTGCCAAAACACCGCGGCTGGATCATGCCTTGTAACAAAGATATTTCAGAACTGATGAAGCCACTCCTTGACCGTGGCGTAGCCATACTCTAGCCTTTCTTGTGCGTGCTCGTTTTTACGAGCACGCTATTTTTGTTTTAAAGAATTCTTCTCTTGGCGCGAACTTTCGTTAGACGAGCGCAGACTTTCGTCTGCTACTCCATCATTTTCAAAAACGCCTTTTCACTTAAAATTTTCACGCCCAACTTTTTGGCTTTATCATATTTAGAACCCGGGTCGCTGCCCGCGACCACAAAATCGGTCTGCTGGCTCACGGATGACGAAACATTGCCGCCCCGGGCGCGAATCTCGGCCTTGGCGTGGTCGCGGGTCATTGATTCCAGCGAACCGGTTAAAACGAATGTTTTGCCGCGCCAGGGCTGGTCTTGGCGCAATTTCACCGGCTCAATCCGAACGCCGTTTCTAATCAATTGCTGAATCAGTTTTTGATTTTTTTCATCTTTGAAATACTGGTGAATGCTCTTGGCCACGACCTCGCCGATGTCGGGCACGGCTTCCAGCTCATCAAGTGGGGCATTGATTATATTCTGTAGAGTACCAAAATTTTGAGCTAAGTCAATGGCGGTTTCCTCCCCAGCATGACGGATGCCCAGGGAATAAATGAACCGCGCCAAGCTGATATCCTTGGCCTTATCGATCGCGCTGATTAAATTTTTGGCCGATTTTTCGGCAAAGCGCTCCAGCGGCTCAATGTCGCCTTGAGTCAAGATGAAGAGATCGGCCGCGTTCGCGATCAAGCCATAGCTTATTAATTGTTCAACAATCTTGCGGCCGAGGCCGTCAATATTAAAGGCTTTGCGCGAGACAAAATGCATGATGTTCCTGGCCTCTTGGGCAAAACAATTCTTGCTTTTGCAGTAAATCGCCACCTCGCCGGGCCGCCGGGTAACCGGGCCGGCGCAAATCGGACATTTTTTGGGCGCGCGGATTTCTTTTTCTTTTCCGGTTCTAAGCTTGGGCAAAACCTTGAGTACCTTGGGAATGATGTCACCGGCCTTTTCAATGATGACCGTGTCCCCGATTTTCACGCCCAGCCTTTGTATCTCGTCAAAATTATGAAGCGTGGCGTGCGTCACCGTGGTGCCGGCGATAAAAACCGGGTCCATGACCGCGACCGGCGTGATCGCGCCGGTACGGCCGACCTGCCATCTAACTTCACGAACGACGGTGGTGGCCTGCTCGGCCGGAAATTTGTAAGCAATCATGGCGCGGTGCGCCTTGCCGACCACGCCCAATTTCTTAAACAGCTGGTTATTATTTACATTAACCACGACGCCGTCAATCCAAAAATCCAATTTACTGCGCCGGGCGCGAATTTTTTCGTGAAACTTTTCAATGTCTTCCAGGCCGCGGCAGCGCGCGTTCAAAGAGCAGGTCTTGATTCCCAAAAGCTTCATTAGCTCGTGCTCTTGCTCATGGTTGGCTTGGCCGTGTTCGGTCACCAGATCATAGGCGAAAAAATCCAATTGGCGCGCGGCCGTAATTTTGGGCTCAATCTGGCGAATACTGCCGGCGGCCGCGTTTCGGGGATTGGCAAACTCGGGCAAATCATTTTTCGCCTGCTCCTTATTTAATTTTTCAAAAACATCCTTTCTCATAAACGCTTCACCGCGCGCCTCAAGACGGCCGCGAAATCCGCGAGCGATAAAATCTTCCAAAATATGTTTTTTAAAATCCGGGCCGGCTTTTTTGTAAAAATCATCCAGTTCTTTTCGGCTCGGCTGATGGAGCTTAAGCGGGATGGCTTCAATTGTTTTGATGTTTTGCGTGACATCTTCGCCCATTTTGCCGTCGCCGCGCGTCGCGCCGGTCGTAAGAACGCCGTCTTGATAAATCAAGGCCACGGCCAAACCGTCCATTTTAATTTCCGCATAATAATCAAAGCGCGCGCTCGGCACCAGCTTGCGCAAGCGTTCCTGCCAGGCCTGAACTTCTTTAAACTCAAAAACATCTTCAATCGAGAGCATCGGATTTTGGTGCGCCACTTTGGCGAATTTTTCCAAAGCCCGGCCGCCGACGCGCTGGGTCGGCGAATCCGGAGTAATAAATTCGGGAAAGTCTTGCTCCAGCTTGTAAAGCTCATGCTTTAGCGAATCCAAGGCCGCGTCCGAAATTTCCTGCTTATCCAAAACATGATAAAGATACCGATGATGGTTAATCTCTTTTTTTAATTTCTCTATTCTTTGTTTAGCCTCGGGTTTGTTCATAGTTTAATAAATATTATATCTGCGCAATCCAAGAGGCAGAAATTGGAAAATGGAAATTGGAAATTGCGGCAAATTCCATCTTCAATTTCCAGTTTCCAATTTCCAATTTCATTTTTATTTATCCATGTCTCTAATTTAGCGAATTTATTCCTTGGCGATCTCTTCCTCACTAAATAATACAAAGTCGAATATTCCGGAAAGCTGGTTGAATCGCGGCACGCTCGCGCTCAGGGCTTGGCGCGCCTTGCCAAAGGCGCCGGTCGCCTCAAGCGTGATGTGCGTGGGCAAATCAACCTGGGTGCCGGGCGGGGGCGGCGCCACGTCCGTGCTCCAGGCCGTAATATTCAAATCGTCAATATCCCCGTCAACCGCCTTGAGCCGGATTCGGTAGGCCATAAAAGAGTTCAGCGCGCCGTACACGATGCTGGGCGGCGCGATCGGCGGGGTGACAACCTCGTAATCCTGCTCGGGCCAGGCAATGGCCGGCTTGGGCTCCCAGCCGATATAAGCCACCTCAAGATTACCCGGGCCTTCCCAAGCGAAGCGCAAAGCTTCAATGCCCGGCTGCCAGCTCAAGTCATCGGGGTCAAAAAGATCAAGCTGATAAGTTTTATCCTGCGAAATATTTACCGTAATGTCCGGCCGGGCGCTTGACCACTCGAGCTGCCAGGCGGCGCCGTTCTCCAGACTTCCGTCAGCGGCCAGATCGGCAAGCGGCGTGTCCAGGGCGCGGATTTGGTAAAGCGCGCTTTCGATGGCCGATTCGGCCGAATAATACGCGATGATTGAATTATCAATCAGGATTGATTGCTGAAGTTCGGAAATAATAATGTGGCCCATGCCCACGCCGGTAATAACAATCGAGGCCATGAGGAGCAGGGCCAAAAGCAAGACTGTTCCTTTGTTGTCTTTAGCGTACATATTCTCTCATTGATATTGTTGTTTGATTATTAACCTCAATGTCTTGGCCGCTGATTTCGCGCGTGCTCGCCAAGCCGAAGATGATTGTGACCTGGGGCTGGTCCTGGGCAAGATAATCCACGCCGTCAAAATAGAACGGGTTGAGCTGGGGCGTGACAATAAATTTAAGATTGGTCACCCTCATGCCGCGCGGCGTGATTGACGCCCAGGTCGCGCCGCCGTCTCGGCTGATGGTGGCGCAGGGCGCGCTCTGCGAGCTGGGGCAAAAACTGGTTTGCTGTTTTAGGCGCACCTGTTCGTCGCCCTGGCGCACGATAAGTTCATCCGTGGGATTGGCGATCGGATTGGTCGGATCGGGATAAGCCTCGTAGTCAATCCGGCCGGTACGCGCCAGCTGGGCCATTGTTTCCATGATAAACCGGTTTTCGCTCAATACCCTTTCCGAAACCTCGGTCCGGCGCTGGACGCGGTTGATGGTTAAAAATAAATCCATGGCCACAATCAAAAAAGTTGAAAAGACCGCCAAAACCACGAGCATTTCAATGAGAGTAAAGCCTTTTTGATTTTTTTTGTTTATCGCCATCGCCAATTATATAATTTTTCCTGCGCCGTGACCGTGTGGCCGCCGCGCGATTCTTGCCAGCTAACTTGGGCCGAGACATTAACGCCGATTGCCTCAAGCGGAGGAATGCAGGTATCGCCCTCAGCGGCGACTGATTCTTCTTTGTCCACCGGATCCCAGCAGATTGGATTTAACATTACGATTCTTTTGAAAATCGTCTTTTGGCCGAGCGCGGAATTATTGAGAAGACCGGCCATGTCCCCGTCCTCCACAATATAGACATCGCAGTCTTCATGAGTAATATCATCGGGCAAAAAATTAAAATTCCAATGGCCGGCGGCCGGGTCGTAAAAAGGCACGGCCGAATAATCCAGTTCCGGATTGGTAAGCCAACTGTCAAAAGCCTCTCCGTCAAGCCAGGCCGAATCCCTAAAATTTCTCGCGATTTCCACGGCTTCGCGCGCCAGGTTTGAAGCAATAATGCGGTTGGCGCTTTGCTCGCCGGCCGCGAAACTGGAAATCATAAGAGACAGGCCGCCGACCACGGCCGTCAGAATAACGGTAATGGCGATCATGGCCTCAATCAAGCCCTGTCCTTTTTGGTTAATCATTGGCATCTATTCTTCCTGAAATTTTATTAATGGTAATAGATTTTTGCTCGCCGCTATTTATATGCTCAAGCGTGATGGTGATAATATCTCTGTCCGCGAGGATATCTCCGCTAAAACTTGCTTCGCCGCGGGGCGGCGCGAAAATTATTTCCAAATGGCTCACGCCCTCGGTCAGCGTGTTAATCTCTTTGATTTTCACCTGGCCGGTCGGAGAAATTGGAACCTCTCTTACTTTTTCGGTTTCTTCATACGGCGCTTCCTCATTGTTATTGGCGAAAAAAATCAATTTTTCTGCGTCCGGGTCAAAGACCAATCCGTAGCCGCCCAATGGAAACTGCGAAACGCAATGCTCCGGGCATAAATCCGAATTATCCTCGCAGTTGCCCGCGCCGTCGTCGCAGATTTTTGTAAACTGGCCGGCGAGCGTCATGTTTTGCTTTTGCCGAAGCTCGCTCACCAGATTGGTGGCCGCTAAATTAAGCTGTGAGCTGAACTGTCCGGATCTTAGATTTGCAATAACCAGCACCATGATAATCGCGAAAATGGTAATTGAGATCAAGATTTCAATCAAAGTGAACCCGCTATTTTTTTTATTAATATCTAACATCAAAGATTTAAATACCAAGAAATGATTTCCCCGCCCCAAATGAGGGCGACGACCGCGCCGATTGACAAAAACGTACCCAGGGCGATGGTGGAATTTAATTTTTTGCGCCCCATGACGAGAAAAGGAATAACGAATG
>JAHJFT010000075.1 GCA_018824325.1 Patescibacteria group bacterium | reverse complement strand
ATTATAATCTAAACAATATAACAACCGCTAACCACATGAATATAGATTTGATTCCTCGGGAAAATAAAATTGACCAATCCAAAAAAAATTTATTTTTTTTCGGAAAAATTTTTTTAATAATCTTAGTCTCTTTTGCCGTGGGCGCCTCAGTATTCTCATACAAGGTTGTCACTTCCGAACCGGCTGACGAAGGGAGCTTTATGGCGCGCGTAAGCCAACTGCCAATATTCAGCGGATTAAAATTTCTTGCCAAAGCCGGTGATCGAGGCCTAAAAGGAGAAAAAGATGACCGAGTCAATTTTCTGATGCTCGGCATCGGCGGCTCGGGCCACGACGGGCCGGACCTTACTGACACGATCATTATGGCCAGCTTGCGCCCATCCGATGGAAAAGTAAGTATGCTTTCCGTGCCAAGAGACCTGAGCGTCAATATTCCGGGTTATGGCTGGCGCAAAATCAATAACGCCAACTCCTTTGGCGAATGGGAAGAAAAAGGAAAAGGTCCGACCCTCGCCTCTCAAGTCGTTTCCAATATTACCGGCCAACCCGTTCATTATTACGTCCGGGTCGACTTCTCCGGCTTCACTGAACTGATCGATGAAATCGACGGCATCGACATATATGTTGACCGAAGCTTTACCGACTATTCTTATCCCGCGCCCAACGACAAATACCAAGTTGTCTCCTTTGAACAAGGCTGGCAACACATGGACGGAAACCAGGCGCTAAAATACGCCCGGTCGCGCCACGGCACAAACGGCGAGGGCTCTGACTTCGCCCGCAGCGAAAGACAACAGAAAATTCTGCTTGCCATCAAGGAGAAAGTGCTGACGCCGAACGTGCTTTTAAATCCGGGCAAGCTCATCAAGCTCTACGAAACCATAAAGGACCACGTCGCCACCAACCTCTCGACCGGCGAAATATTGACGCTTGCCAAAATGTCTCGGCGCGTGGACATGGAAAATATAACAACCACGGTCTTGGACACAAGCCCGAACGGACCTCTTTACGCGGCAAATATTGACGGCGCTTATCTGATCTTACCACGCGGCGGCTCATGGGATGCCGTGCAAAGCATTGCAGAAAATATTTTCGACCAAGATGTTACAACGAGCCATGAGCCGCAAGCCCGGATAACCGACATGGAACAAAAAATTACCATAGAGATTCAAAACGGCACGAACATTCCCGGCTTAGCTTACACCGCATCCCTGCTCTTGAAAGAAAATCACTTTGATATAGCGAAAATCGGCAACGCCGAAATGCGCGACTATGAAATAACCACTATATTTGACCTTTCAAACGGAGACAAATCCGAAGAACTAACCCTGCTTCGCTCGCTCCTGGACGCGGAAATTTCCGTTTCCGCCTCGGGCTGGATATTCACGCCTTCACTTGTTCCCAGCGAAATAACACTAAGCGACCAAGATTCCAAAATAAAAGCCACGGTGGACGATATTGATTTTCTCGTAATCTTGGGCGCCTCAAGTAAAAACATCCTCCAATGAACAAGGAAAATAAAAAACCTATAATCGCCATTATTGGCCGAACCAACGTGGGCAAGTCAACTCTTTTTAATCGCCTGGCCGAACAAAACAAAGCCCTTATCTCGGCCATACCCGGCACCACCCGAGACCGCAACTATGCCGACTGCCTTTGGCAAGGACGCTTGATCCAGGTCGTTGATACCGGCGGGTTGCAAAAACGAGGGAAAGGCGCCATTGAACTGGCCACCGAAAAACAAGTTAAGCTCGCGTCAAACCAAGCCGACCTCATATATTTTATAGTTGATGTAAGAGAGGGGCCCACGCCGCAAGACATGGAGGTAATCAAATTTCTTAGGCAATGCAAAAAACCAGTAATACTCATCGCCAATAAGGCCGACAACCAAAAATTTTTTTCCAGAAAAAACAACCCCCAATGGAAAAAATTTGGCCTTGGCCTGCCTTTCGCCATATCCGCGGCAAGCGGCTCCGGCGTGGGCGACCTCTTGGACGCCACCTATGAAAAATTTGAAAGCCTGGGGCTGGCCGCGACGCCGATTGAAAAAATAAACGCCATAAAAATCGCCATCTTGGGAAAACCCAATGTTGGCAAGTCCTCTCTGGTGAACGCCCTTTGCGGCGAAGAACGCATGATTGTTTCCGACATCGCCTTTACCACGCGCGAGCCCCAAGACACTTTTATAAAATACGAGAATGAAAATTATGTCTTGATTGACACGGCCGGCATAAGAAAACACTCTAAGATAAAAAAAGGCTTGGAGCAAAAAGGAGTTGAAAAAACAAAAAAAATTCTTGAACAGACCGACATCGTCCTGCTTGTCTTGGACATGTCCGAACCGCTCGGGCTTCAGGACAAAAAACTGGCAAGCCTTATCGCTGAATCCAGAAAAAGCCTTATTGTTATCGCCAATAAATCCGACCTCTTGCGCGAAAAAGAAATCTCAGTAAAACAACTCACCGACCTTATTCACTCGTTCCTTTCTTTTGTTTCATGGGCTCCCCTGGCCATCGTTTCCGCCAAAACCGGCAAAAATGTTAAAAAAATATTTCACACGACCCAACAGGTGCGCCGGGAATATCAAAAAAGAATCCAAGCCAAAGAATTGGAAAAATTTATCAAGTACATCGTCAAGAAAGTAAAACCTATCGCCGGTCCGGGCATGGCCGCGCGACCCCGTGTGCTCGCCATGAAGCAAACCAATATAAAGCCGCCGACCTTTGAAGTCGCGGTGCGCGCCACCGAAGTGCTCCATCCCAATTATTTAAAATACATTGAAAAACAGCTTAGGGAAAATTTCGGCTTTGACGGTACACCGGTTATCGTTAAATCAAAAAGTCTAAAAAGATAGCATCGCCAACGCCGCGGCCAAAACATCAAGAAATTATGAAAATTATCATCGGCCTGGGAAATCCGGAAAAAAAATACATCAACACAAGGCATAACCTTGGCTTTGAGGCGATTGATGAATTTTATAAAAACCACAAAACCCAATTCTCTGATTTTAAGACTTCGAAAAAATTTAACGCCCAAATTTCTCAGGGAAAAATCAATGACCAAACAATCCTGCTCCTAAAACCCCTGACCTTTATGAATCTGTCCGGCCAAGCGGTAAGGCCGGCCATGAAATTTTATAAAATAAAATCATCTGATATCTGGATTATCCATGACGATATTGATATTGCGCTCGCTAAAATTAAAATCAGCAAATCTCGTTCCGCCGCCGGCCACAAGGGCGTGCAAAGCATTATTGACCAGCTCGGTACCAAAGACTTTGTTCGCTTCAGAATGGGCATTAAAACCCCGCTGTCCGAAAAAATCCCTTCGGAAAATTTTGTCCTAAAAAAATTCGCCACCGCGGAAAAACCCAAGGTGGCAAAAATGATTAAACAAATCATTGCCGCTCTGGACACCGCCCTTGCCGACGGTCCGGAAAAAGCCATGTCTCTGCACAATTAAAAATACCCACTATCCCGCCAACAACGCCATTCCCGACGCTAGCTAGGAGGGGTGGCTAACACAAGAAAGGTATGCTGGCAGGATAGTGAGTATTTTTTGTTTGTCTCAACTTAGCACAAGTCTAGAATTTTGTCAAGACGTGTTGTAAAAGGCGGTCATCAGACCGCCTCACAACACATACAAATAACAATAAAAAAAGCCTGAACACAGAAGCGTGTTCAGACGCAAATAGTCGCTTAAATAGCTACCCTTATTTTGGACGCCTACGAGCTCCCAGAAAATAGGTACCAGTAGAAAAAACGCTGTCCGAGGAAGGATGGGTTGTCGTGAGAATGAAATCACAACATTCATTGTCTGGCGAAAAACAAGGAGAAGACTTTATCCCTCCTCGATCTTCGCCCACATATACACGCGAGCCCAAAGCAACAACCCGATGCGTTTTTAAAAATTCAGCCCTCCTTTTGCCAAAAGCAATAAGTTCGGGAAAAATCGCCGGCTGAA
Organism: Patescibacteria group bacterium; assembly: GCA_018824325.1. GTDB lineage: Bacteria > Patescibacteriota > Patescibacteriia > JAHJFT01 > JAHJFT01 > JAHJFT01. The sequence continues at coordinate 615 of JAHJFT010000075.1, read as the reverse complement.
AACCTGTTGCCACCACCCTTTGAGTTGCATCCTTCTCATAAAGCTTTTTGCCAAAACAAAAGAGCATGAGCTCTGTCTTGCGTTTACCAACCTGGTCCCAGGAAAAGTCCTCCTCGCGCACATGTATACCAAGGGCGCCAAATGACTTTGCGCTCTGCGCCAGTTCTTCGCAGTTCTTGTCATAATCAACAAGGATACGGTAAAGACCTCTTTCAATGACAAGCTCGGCAATATCATTCGCCAAACCCTCATTAAAGGGAATGCCCCGAAAAAGATAGTCATTGCCGCCTTTTTCCAAAACCGGCCCGGTGAAGTGTTTGCTAATGTCAGACCATGTGTCCAAGGCAGTCACAAACTCGCTTTTCTTCTTGTGCGTCATTTTAATTTTTCCTTTCCAGGCTTGCCCATTAACCTTGCCTAAATGCAAAGCCGTCAGACATACCTATTTTAAAATGTGCTAATTACAATACAACATTTTGCATCAATTTTGTCAAGCCTGTAGAACGGAAATGATAATGTCCTAGTAGCGGGAAATAGAAATGTCCTACCTTCTGTGGTAGTATATCGAGTTAATTTTTAACTTAATACTACTATGGATAAAACATTTCTATCTAT
>JAHJFT010000074.1 GCA_018824325.1 Patescibacteria group bacterium | reverse complement strand
TGATAAAATCAGCCAGCGGACCGGGCGTATACGTGGTGTCTGACGGATTTCGCCGACCAATTCCCTCGGCCGAGGTATTTGAGGGCCTGGGCTACAAATGGGGAAATGTCATCGAGATAAGCGAAAAGGCGATGAGCCTGCATCCTTTGGGAGACCCGGTGTATTTACTTCCCGGCGATACAAACCAGTAGTCATTGCGAGCCCCGAGCGCTGAGTTTGTCGAAGCGTCGAGGGGCGTGGCAATCCCGTACCCATATTGCAGAAATGCCAAATATAGGCTCGGGATTGCTTCGTCGTTCGCCTACGTCCTAACGGACTACGGCGAGACTCCTCGCAATGACAGTAATATTGTTTCTATGCTAGTTTTCTCTTCTTTCTGTCCGCACGCGCCAATGTTGATTCCGAGCGTGGGCAAAGAAAATTTGGACAAATTAAAAAACACGATTTCTGCCTATGAAAAACTGGAGCAGAATTTTTATCTTGCCAAGCCTGATACGGTTATTGTAATCAGTCCGCATGGCATGATTTATGACGACGCCATCTCAATAAATTTTTGCGAAAAATTTAGCGGCGACTTTGAAGAGTTTGGCGATTATGAGACAAAGATAGAATTCTCTTGCGACTATCTCTTGACTGAACGGTTGCAGCATCACATGCGCGAACAAGGCGTGGCCACGACCATGGACACTTGCGCAAAACTGGACCACGGGGCAAGCGTGCCGATGTATCTTTTAACGGCTCATCATAAAGACGTAAAATTAATCCCCATCAACCATTCGGAGCAAGACCTAAAGTCCCATTTTGTTTTTGGGCGCGCCTTAAAGGAGGTAATCCAGCAGACAAATCAACGCGTGGCGGTTGTCGCGTCTGGAGATCTTTCGCACCGGCTTTCCACGGAATCGCCGGCCGGATTTTCAAAGCACGGCGAGGTTTTGGATAAAAGCGTGCAAGACGCTATTGCCAATAAAAATTCCACCGCCTTGCTCAACCTTGACGCCGAGATGGTAAAAGAAGCCGGTGAATGCGGGTTAAAGTCGCTGGTGATTTTAATGGGCGTTTTGCACGGGACAGAATATGAACCCGAAATTCTATCTTACGAAGCCCCTTTCGGCGTGGGCTACTTATGTTGCAATTTTAAATTAGATTAACTGAAAATAGTATCTAGAAAATAGAGAGTAGAATTTTCGGGCGCAGAGGGGTAAAACATTAGAGTAGCTCCATTTTCTATTTTCTAGATACTATTTTAACGGTTTATGTATGCTGAAGTTATTCCAAATTTGAGACTGCCTTTGAATTTTGATGTTTTTGACTATTTAATACCCGACGAGTTGGCAAAGAAGATTAGTTCGGGCGTCTTGGTTACCATCCCCTATCGTTCACGCGACATTCTCGGTCTGGTTTATAAAACAAAACCGCATACTGAGTTCGGAACAAAAAAAATTCTGCCCATTAAATCGACGGTATTGGAAGGCGCGGTATTTGATGAATGCGATTTGGGCCTGATTGACTTTGTTTCAAAATATTATTTAGTGTCAAAATCAAGTGTTTTTAAGGCGCTCATGCCGGAAATTCCCAAACGAGAAGTTAAAATGGTTGATGAAGACGGCTTAAACACACTTGATTTTAAATTTGAAAAAAAAGATATTGACTTAGTTTTTAAGGAATTGACCGACGGTTCCCAGCTTTTAGTTTATCAGAATAAGTTAGATTTTTTACAAAATATACAGGAGCTCATATCAAAATTTCGCAGCCAGGGACAAGTTATCATTTTAGAGCCGCAGATTTCACATGTTAAAAATACGGCTTTGTTTTTTTCTCAAGAACTGGGCAACAAGGTAAGCGTTTTGCATAGCGGTCTTGGCAAGGGCGTTTATTGGAAAAATTGGTTGGACTTTGCGCAGGGGCGCACATCCGTTCTAGTGGGCACGCGCGCGGCTATTTTTACGCCAACAAAAAATCTTAAGGCTATAATAATCGCGGATGAAGAAAGCGCGGACTTTAAACAATACGACCAAAATCCCCGATATGACGCGCGCCGGCTGGCTTTATGGATTTCCAGAAAACGCAAAATTTCGGCAATATTCGCATCTCAGGCGCCGAGCCTAAATACTTGGCACGCAGCCAGACAAGATGACTGGCCGGTTGTTAAAATTCCGGGTCAAGCAGACGCGGAAAAAATCATAATTGATCTTGAGGAAGAAAGACGAGCGCGGAATTTTGCTCTTGTTTCAGAGAAACTTAAGCAGGCAAGCAATCAGGCTTTACAGGCGGGTAAAAAAGTGCTACTCTTCTTTAATCGCCGCGGCTATGCCACGAGCGTGGTTTGCCAAGATTGTGGCTTTACATACCTCTGCCCGCAATGCTCAATACCGCTTGCCACGCATCAGAATCGCCTGTATTGCCATCATTGCGCGCTTCAGCAGGATATGCCGCTCAAGTGCGCAAAATGCGAGAGTATGCGCATTAAAATTTCCGGCGCGGGCATTGAAAAGCTGGAACAGGAGATCAAATCATGGGCTAGTGAATACAAGATTTTGCGTCTGGATAAGGAATCGGCGCGCGGCCAGCGTCATGATTTAAAAAGTTTTGACATTATCCTGGGTACGAATTTTGTTTTAAAAGATTATTATTACGAACTTCTTGATCCTGAATTGAGTTTGGCCGTTATGGGCGTGATTAATTCGGATAGCTTGTTCAATATTCCGGATTTTCGTTCGGTTGAACGTTTGTGGCAAGAGCTGACTAAGATTGAGAATTTGTCAGGAGTTAATCAAACAAGGCTCTTTATTCAAACATTGAGGCCGGAGAATGAGGTTCTTGTTAGTTTAGGAAAAATGAACGCTTTTTACGAGAAAGAACTTGGCGCGCGAAAAGTGTTTAAATATCCGCCGATCAACCGGCTTGTCAAAATAGTGCTTCCAGATAAGGATCGTTCGCAATGCGCGCAAAAAACAAACCGGGTATTTGAAAAACTGAAGTCAATGGTGGACAAAGAACGAATTGAACTGCTCGGCCCCTATCCCCTGTTTCCGGAAAGGGTACGTGCTTTGTACAGATTTTGCATATTATTAAAGATGGATAAAAACGAGCCGCATGATTTTTTAAAAAATGTTTTTCAGGAAAACATGATTATTGACGTGGATCCGGAATTTACTTTAAATTAAAAATATGTCCATACTCAACATTGTCACACACCCGAGCTATTTTTTAAGAACAAAAAGTTCGGTTGTAAAAAAGAAATATATTCCAACCGGAGAATTCCAAAAATTGGTTGATGATATGCTGGAAACCATGAAACACGCCCAGGGCGCAGGTTTGGCCGCGCCTCAAGTGGGAAAAAGTTTAAGAATTATTATTGCCACGGATAAGGGAAAGCCGTTTATTTTTATAAATCCAAAACTTTACAGAAAATCCTTTAAAAAAGTTAAAGCCGAGGAGGGCTGTCTTTCAGTACCCGGTGTTTGGGGCACAGTCAAACGCCACGCCGCCGTTTCGTTGGTGGCGCTGGACCGGGAGGGCAGCAAGGTTAAATTACGCGCCACAGACATGTTCGCGGTCGTGTTACAGCACGAGGTAGACCATTTAAACGGCATTCTCTTTATTGATAAGGCCAAGAAGATCGGTAAGCCTCCGCAACTATGAATACTTATCCACGGTGGCCTTACACATAAAAATCACCGAATATTTTTGAAATCCAAAATCATAATATCTCCCGAGGGGATCACTTCGTGATAAATCCAAAACAAATTCAAAATTCAAATGATTCAAATCCAAAAACAGTTCAGTTGGTTGTCTGAAGTATTTTATTTTGAATTTTGGATTTTGAGCATTTAATATTGTTTTGGATTTGGTGCTTAGGATTTTGGATTTTTTTTCACACTTCCATCATATTTTCAACAAATTATTACCACTATGACTACTAATTATCCAATCCGAGTAATTTTCATGGGTACGCCGGGTTTTGCTTTGCCCGCGTTTCAGGCATTGGCTAACAATGATAAGTTTGAAGTTATTGCCGCTTATACTCAACCAGACAGACCGGTTGGCAAAAAACAGACTTTACTGCCCTCAGCAGTTAAAATTTTTGCGCAAAAACAAAATATCCCGGTTTATCAACCCGCGGATATTAACAATCAAACAACTATTAAACAAATAAAACTGCTTGCGCCGGATATTATCGTTGTGGTTGCTTATGGCATGATTCTTCCCACGGCTATTCTTAATATTCCGAAATACGGTTGCGTCAACATACACGCTTCCCTGCTTCCGCGGTGGCGCGGCGCTTCACCCATTGCGTTCGCCATATTGAACGGCGACGTAGAGACGGGCGTTACTTATATGTTAATGGACGAAAAGCTTGACCATGGACCCATTTTAAAACAAATAAAAGCTCCTATTTCGTCCGAGGATACGCTTGACACACTTTCTGAAAAACTTGCCAAACTGGGGACGGAAAACCTTTGTCAAACTTTGCTGGATTATGTTGAGAATGTTATCAATCCCCTGCCTCAAGACGATTCCGCGGCCACTGTGGCAAAATCTTTAACGCGTGATGACGCCAAGATTGATTGGCATGAGCCGGCCGAACGCGTTGAACGCAAAATTCGCGCTTTCGACCCTTGGCCGGGTACGTTTTGCCTGTGGAACGACAAGCGTTTAAAAATAAACAAAGCCAAACTGGGCACGGATGAACCGGTGCTTGAACCGGGCGAGGTGCGTAAAATAGACGAGCGCGTCCTTATAGGCACGGGACAGGGCAATTTGGAGATATCGGAATTACAGCTTGAGGGCAAAAAGCCCATACAAATCAAAGAATTTTTAAATGGTTTTTCAGATTTTAACGGAGCCAGGCTAATATAGGTCGCAGGTGTCCGGACTTTAGTCCTGGCTTAAAATCTTATGGCCCCGGCTAAAGCCGGGACACCTTAAATACGGAAAAAGAATGTTCCGTATTTTTTTTACTATCATACTATATAGTATGATAGTGCCCAAGAAATCAATCAATAAATAAAAAGAAGCACAGCGTCAGGCTGTGCTTTGCTGTCTGTGCAATTCCAGACATTTGTCTTTGGGCACGGCAAAATAGTCGCCGTGTCTTAAGAAGCGGGTGTTCTTTTGCGTGGTGACATAGAGCGCCAGGTCGGCCGGCGCCATTATGGAAATCGTGTTCTTAAAATTCTCGCGTTCAAAATGGGTGCCGTATCTCACCGGGTCGGTAATATAGTAAAACGCGAACAAGACTTCACCATATTCTAACTTAGACTGAATGGCCTCAAAAGACCAACCATCTAAATCAATATTGAGTTGTCGGCCATGTTTTAAAAGATCTTCAGGCGTGATGTCATACATTGTTTACCCTCCTCTTTAAAGAGCGATGGGTTTATCGTTTTCATCCACTTCAAGCATTCTGCTACCCCGACCGCCTAGATATTTGAATCGGCGCGTTACAGGGGGGAATTTACCGGGTTTAATAACGCGTTGGCCGAGTTGTACAGGATGCTTCCCGGCAATTATTTCAGCCGGGTCCCATACAAGGAGTCCGAAATCTGTGTAAATTGAACATTTAAACACGAGAGGAGTTGACTCAAAATTGAAATGGAGGCAAACCCAATATGTGCGCCACTCGTGCCGACGAAAGTCTTCCGTCGCCGTTCCCGACTGCTTTTCGGGTTCTATTTCCTTAATGTTAAGGTTCTCAATTTTTTTGTCAGGACCATAAATCCTTCGTATCACTTCCCTGACCATGTCAAGTACGACAATGGTTGACTGGGTAAGGGAAATCTTGACCTTTTTCCGGTGCGTGTGTTTTATTTTTTCCATGTTTTTGCTCCTGTCTCAGGATTCACTTGAGAATCTATTTCAAGCGGCTGTCGTCTCAACAGCGCGCTGGTAAAAAAATATTTTCAACCAAAGCGCTGTTAATAAGACAGCTAAAATTTAAAGGAGCTGATTTTAACGGTAACATGGGTTGGATAATCCGTCAAGCCCGAGAAAAAATCACACTACCATACCATATAGTAGATAGCGTGTAAAAAAAGACGACAAGGAAATTGGAAATTAAAAAAAGCCAAGCCTTAATTTCCAATTTCTATTTTCCAATTTCACTTTTTATCAAGTCCAGTCAATATATCGACTTACCAACATTATGTAGCCAATCCCCAAGGGATGGTTTAAATAAGGCGTAAAAAAGTTGGCCGTAAAAAGGGCAATTAGTCCGGCGCACAGGGCCAGGGGCATGATGTGCTCTTTTTTAATATATAGTGCGATTCCTTGCTTGATTATTTTTAGTATCAGCCAGACATAGGCGAGCACGCCGAGCAGACCGATTTTATACCAAATATCCAAAAGCCCCCATTCAAACGCGTACGTGGTATATTCTCCGCTCGCGCTATATGCCCGTACCCGCGGGTCGTTGGAAATATAGGTGATTTTGGCGCCAAAGCCAGTTCCGATTATGGGATTTTTCCAGATCCCCTGCCAAAGTTTGGGCAAAAGATTCCAGCGGCTGGCCGCGGCCGCTTCGGCTGATATATCTGAACGCTGCATAAGTAAACTGCCGAGATTTCCCGCCGTGGGCTCGGGTATGGGAAATCTTACTATTGCGAGCAAAATTACAAAGCCGAACGCCAGGGCAAAGAATCCCAAAAATACGCGGCCGAGCAAGCGGGTAATCTTTATTTTTTTATAAAAAGCCAAGACCAGGATAGCCAAAAGCGCGCACAGCGCGCCGGCCCAAAAGCTTCGAGACAGGCTAATCAGGACCGCGGCCGAGCAAATGGCCATGAGTATCAAAACCACTTTTTTTTGCAAAATATTAAGCTTGTGCCGATATAAAATTAATACAGCGGTTAGAATGACCAAACCGATGAGCGAATAAATATGGGATTGAAAAAAAGTGCGGTAAATATTGGCGGTCATCAAAGTAATTTCCCCCACTCCGGTATTTCTGATCCAGTGATAAATCGGCCAGACCGCGGTTTCCAAGGCATGGGAAAAAAAATACAAAACAATCATTGTCTTGATAAAAAGCCAGACCAGCGCGGCAATAAAGACATTAAACACATTACCCCAAGCGGCTTTATCTTTTATAAAATCATAATAAATCGGCAAATAGGCCAGAAAGATGTAAGCGTTGAAATCAAAAAACATGTCAGCAAATCCGTTGCTACGCGCCAGCCCATTAAGCAAGCCGAGAAAAATGGTAATTATTAAAAAAACGTAGGCCGTGAAAAATCTTGACTTACGCAGAGCAATGCTCCTATTTTTTATTTTTGAAATCAACCATACGGCGAAAAGTATAATAAACATGGCCATACGGATTGAGATTTGTGCGCCATCCAATTCTATGGCGAATAAATAGCCTTTGCCGCCGATAAAAAGCTCGGCCAGTGATATCAGCAGAGCGGCGCTTGGATTCTTAAGCGCGATTATCAAAAACAAAACGCTGAGGGCAATAAAAGCAAAGTTAATTGAGCCGGGCGCCAAATGCGTGCAAAAAGAAACCAGCTCAAACAGGGCGATGAGGCAGAATACTTTTATGATTGTTTTAGAATCAATATTACCCATGCTTTACTTTGATTTTTTCGCGGCCAATGCTTGATTCACGCGCGAAAGAATAAGAGCGGGAAGAAAAAATATGGCAAGTATGTAGGCTCGCGGTTTGGAGTGATTTTTATAAAAATACCGGAACATGCTTTGATTGAATATTTTTTGATTTCGCGGTTTGAGCACTTGCTTAAAACTGGCGCCGCCGTGATGAATCAGCTCGGATTGAGGAAAGTATCTTGTTTCCCAGCCGGCTTGCTTGGCTTGCCAACAATAATCCACCTCCTCAAACCAACAAAAATACCCGGAATCAAGCGGGCCGATTTTTTTCAAAACCTCGCGCTTAATTAAAAAGAACGCGCCCATAACCTGGTCAACCGCCACCTCTTCATGGTAATTAAAATTTGTTTGAAAGTAGCGTTTAAACCAAGGGCAGTTTGGCCAGACGTGATGTATCTTAAGCAGAATGCCGATTTGCGAGATTATATCCGGAAAGGCGCGCACCGAGGCTTGAATACTCATATCCGTATCAAGCAGACGCGGACCGCCAATACCCACGCGCGGTCTTTTCTTCATGAGTTCCACCACGGTGCTTAAGCAATGATTATCCAAAAATTCCGTATCCGGATTTAAAAGCAGAATAAAGTCGCCCACGCATTTTTCAATAGCCTGATTATTGGCTCCAGCGAAACCCAAATTCTCATCATTGGCGATTAATTTTACTTGAGGAAATTCATTTTTAATCATGTCAACACTCGCGTCACTTGACGCGTTATCCACCACAAAAACTTCAAAATCAATATCTTGGTTGTATTTGAAAAGCGTACTTAGACACTTTCTAAGTAAATCCTTTACATTCCAGTTAACGATGATTATTGAGAGGGTCATATTTTCTCCAATCTACGAAATTACTTTTCTATCTACGAAATTACGAATTTTTTACGAATATACGAATATTTTTTCGTACACGGATAAAACAATTGAACATTCGTCATGAATTCGTACATTCGTACCTGATTCGTAATTTCGTAGATTATTTCGTGGATTATTTATTAAATATTATGTTTTTTTCTAATAATTTTCACCGCGTTTTGATAGTTTTTCACGGTTTTAGGAAATAACCAGGGTAATTTATAAACGAAAGAAGGCAGCCATTTTGAAAGGCCATGCTTTTTTCTTTCTTTGATTTCAAACAATACTTCATCAATCCACCAGCCGCGATGTCCTTTTTCCAGCATAGTGAGCCAGAGGTCCCAGTCTTGAAATTTTTTGATATTTTCGTCAAAGCCGGGAAAATGTTCGCGCCTGACCATGGAAGTGGTATGAATATAGTTCATCTTTTTCAATTTCCGTTCGTCAAACGGCCAAAGCTTGAACGTGACCCAACCCCATTTAAAAGATGAGTAAACATAGGCCGCTTCAGGATGGTTGGCTTGGGACTGCACCATGGCGTCCAGCATGTCCGGATACATAAAGATATCCGCGTCGCAGAATAAAAGAAGCTGGCCGCGTGCCGCGGCAAATCCCCTGTTTCGGGCGTTGTTTCGTCCGCGATTTTCCTGATTTATGATTTTAATCTTGTCTAAATAAGGCTTAATCGCGCCGGCAAAATCATCGGTTGAACCGTCGTTAACCACAATAATTT
>JAHJFT010000073.1 GCA_018824325.1 Patescibacteria group bacterium | reverse complement strand
TTTCTTGATTTTTTGATTTTTTGATTTCTTATCATCCGTCATAATTGGTACCAAGAAAATATATCCACCAAAGCTCGGGATTGCTCGGCTCGCCCTCTTGAGCCGGCGCCGCGCCGGCGCTCTTTGCCTCGAGCTCGTGAATCAGCTCCTGCTCCGGCACAATCGCCACGCTCTCGCCCGGTTTTTTAAGCCCGAGTTTAAGCCGGGCTTCTTGTTCAAGAAAATCGTCGGTTTTTAATTTATCAACCAAATTCAGAATATCTTGATGCTGCGTCTCAAGGCCTTGAGCCCGCTGGGCAAGCTCTTTTATCTCCTTGTCGATTTCATAATTCCGAATATATTCGCGGCCAAAGCCCAAAATCACGAAAAACAAAACCAATATATTTATAATCAAAAACAAGCGTAAACCAAAAATTTTGCGAAGTTTGCTCTGTCGCGATTTCATGCCTTGATTATAGCAAAAAAACGCGCCCCCTTCAATCCGTCTCCTTATCGTCCTTTTCCTTATATAAATCTAAAATAACCTCGTCTCTTTGCTGCGTTTTTAACTTTTTAATAAGCCCTTCAACGTCATCGGCTGAATAATCCTGCGCAAAATCTTTAATAATCTTGGTCTTTTTATCGTCCGGCTCATCCTCAACCGCGGGCGCGCGCAACCTAATTTCGTCAATCAACTGAACCAAGACATGGGGATGGCGCACGCCTCTCACCTCAATCTTGGCGCTCGACTGAGACATCTCTATAATCACGGTGCCATATTTAAAAATCGCCTGCCACAAGCCCTTTTGGCGGAAAGATACGCCTTGAATACCCTCGCGCGGCACCGGCGAAACCGTACGATCAAAAAAACCGCGCTGGTCAATATCGATTACCCGCCGGTCCGTCACCGCGAAAACATTATAATACCACTTTACTGTCTGCCTCAATCCGTAAACCGCGCCGCCAACAATAAACACGCAAAAAATCACCACGCCCAATACGCCCAGCTCAAAAAGCGGAAAAAGAAAAAAGAAAGGCAATATTAATAAAATAAAAACCATCGCCATTGAAACGCCATAGCGCAATGGAAACTGATGCATAAGATATAGCACCGGCTCGTCATCTTTTAAATTTAACGCCTTTTTAAGATTCATGGCGATTTATAAAATAATATAACTTATTATTAACGGCTACTGCATTATTAAGATAGAAATTAGAAACTGGAAATTGAAAATTAATTTTTTAGATATCTTCTATTTTCTAATTTCTTCTAATTTCCCCGTGCCTTACGTCTCTGCTCCCAATTTTTCTTTTATAATTTCCCTGACCACTTCCCGATCGTCCCAAGCGACTTTTCTCCCACCCTCAACCACCATGGCTTGCTCCGCGCCCTTGCCCGTCACCAGAACAAAGTCATCGGCCTGGGCCAGATCAATGGCTTTTTTAATGGCCGCGCGCCGGTCCAAAATCTTAAACAAATCCTTTTCCAATATTTTACCCGCGCCCAGCGCGCCCACAGCCACTTGGTCAATAATCCCGTTCGGGTCTTCGTCATATGGGTCTTCGTTTGTGATAATAACATAATCCGCCCGTTTTCCGGCCAAACGCCCCAAAATCGGGCGGCGCGACTTGTCCCGGCCTCCGCCAGCTGAACCCAAAACATGAATCAATTTATTTTTGGAAATACTGTTTAAAAAATTGTAAAGCTGGCGCAAAGACTCGGGCTCGGGCGCGTAATCAACCATGACTTTAAAATCTTGGCCCTGGTCAATGTATTCCAATCGGCCAGGAATATTTTTAATTTTTGCGAGCGCCCGGCTGGCCGAGACCAAGTCCACGCCAAAAGCGCCGCACGCCGCCAGCGCGGCAAGCGCGTTGTAAACATTAAACCGCGCCAACAACTTTGTTTGAAAATCCTGGCCCCTGACTTTGAATCTGGCGCCATCGGGCAAAATTTCAACCTGTTCGGCTCGATAATCCGATGGCTTATCAATAGAAAAAGTAATCTTTTTATCCGCTTTAAATTCAAGAAAATAATCCACGTGTTCATCGTCCGCGTTAACCGCGATTATCTTTGGAATCTTTTTGCCGCCAATTATCTTATTAGGAAATCTAGTCAAATGCGAAAACAACTGAGCTTTGGCTTTTTTATAATTTTCAAATCCGTGGTGCGCTTCAATGTGCTCGGGCGTAAGATTGGTGAAAATCGCGACGTCATATTCCACGCCCAAATGGCGATACTGAATCAATCCTTGAGAAGATGTTTCAATCACCACAAAACCGCACCCGGCTCTAACCATCTGACGCAATAATCTTTGCAATTGAAATCTGCCCAGCATAGTCATCTTGCTCTTGTTTAACCATTCGCGCTCCCCCACTTTAAAATTCACCGTCGTGCAAAAACCCACCTTATGTCCGGCCTGCTCCAAAACCTTGGCAATCAAATTCACGGTTGTGGATTTTCCATTTGTTCCGGTCACGCCAATGACAATCAGCTTCTTTGACGGAAAACCATAAAATAAATTAGCCAAATTGGCCAAAGCAAAATGATAAACCTTAAAAACCGGCTGAGGAATTATTTTTCTTAAAAAATTTAACATTGCCTTTATTTTAGCATAAATTTTTAGATAGAACAACGGATTAAAACGGATTTATAAACGGATTTTAACGGATTCTCTTCTTACCAATCCATTTATAAATCCGTTAAAATCTGTTGTTATGTTGTTTTTCACCTATCAACTGCTTTATTGCCGAGAATAAAAAAGGCCTCGACAGGGTCGAGGCAAAAGCTAGAATTGAGCCTTCCGATAATGTAATACTACTTAACCTTCAAGGTACACGGCTCTTTAAGGAATCTCAACGCAAATTCCACCAAGTCGGCGGACGCCTCATCTTCATCAAAAACAACACCCAAAAATTCTCCGGTCGTAGAGCAAAAATGGAGCACTGAATCCAGTCTCTTGTTCTTCTTGCCCGTGCGACTTTGCATACTAAAATGCTCGTCCGTAACCATAATTTGCGCGCCATCTTCAAAGGTCAACCAAATACACCTGGGCGTGCCGCGGACCCTTTCTTGCAGGCCGGTCAATAAAGCAAAAACGGTCAATTCCTTCTCCCATTGTGCATCTTTTTTTTCTCTCGCTCTGCCATCGCCGACCAAGCTCTGGTCAATCTTATCAAACAAATCCGACATTTTTACCTTAATCACTTTATCTTCATCCATTTTCTTCCTCCTTTTTAAAAGGTTAAGCTATTAAATTTTCAAAGAATTATCACACCTTAACACAGTTCCTCGTTCTTGTCAAGACACGCCACCATTCTGTGGCGCCTGGGAAGTGAAAAAGGAGTAGCCCCGACGAACGTCGGGGCGCCAAAAATATAAAGCTTGTCTTTTTTATAAAGGCGCGAACTTTCGTTCGCTACTCCTTAGCATGAAAATAAAAAAAAGTCCTAACCGAGGTCAGGACCTTGTAGAAAGAAGAAAAGGTGCGAAAAAAAGGGTGAGGTTGGCTAGGCATTCCATCCTCATACGGGCAATAGAAACTTGTCCAAAGTAATCCAAGCGACTAGGGACTGACGCGTACGTCTGAAGTGTCGGACTCTAAGCCAAGCAGCTTTACAGCTGGTCGGATTATAACCCAAGCAGCTTTACAGCCAATGAGTATTCTTCGTTTGCCGATACGGAATTACCGAACAGTTGCTCTTGAAAGCCGAGCTAACATCTTCCCGTGGTTTGAAAAACCTCTGTCAGATGCCAACCGCCTTGCAAAAACTCTGCCAAGCAATCCTCGGCGAATTGAAGATTTCCTCAGAAAGGGCTCCGAATGTGCTCCAGACCATGGTCCGCCTTTCGTCACTTTGATATCGTTTGAAAAGTTCTCTTACCACTCGAGAGTCAGTCAATTGACTTGCGCCATTCTCCCAAGTACCCGCTTTTACCTCTCCGTTTTGGTTTTCCATGGAAAACCGCGCTGGAGTGCGCTTTGGACGCGTTTGAATCACGGTTAAGTTCATCAAATTTGTCCTCATCATACAATCTTCTCCGGAAGGCTGAACGCAAATCCGTTTATTCAACAGAATTCAAGTCCACCCTAAGCTTTGGCTACTGGCCTTGGTTTTACCCATGGCTTTGGCCATTGCGTTTGTCCTAGCGGTTGCTAATAGATCTGTTACCAGATCTCAGCCAGGACTTTCCGGACAGATTTGACCGATTTGGGTTTAGCGTCCCAATATTCGGTCGCGTCTGCATATTTTTCGCGGTCCCGGCAGGAACCTCGCTAGGCACATCGATTGTATAATGCCGCAATATTGTTTGCCCTCGCCTCTGCGAGTCTAGGGTTGGCCGGCCATATTACTTAAACGAATTTTTCAATTCGCCTGGCCTTTAACTTCCTGGGCTTTTGATACGCCGAAGCGCGTCTTGACCTTGGACCATGTACTCGTCGGATTGGCGCCGCTTTGGCGACACCGCCCGCCTTTCCGTGGTGGCTTATGGATAAAAAGATAAAATCTTTTTATCCCCTCATGTCCCTATTTTTGAGGGTTTATTTTCGGAAACATGCGCGTGAGACCCGAAGGCCTGAAGCGCCGAGGTTGTCCGAAATTATCTTTATGGCGGTGTTAAACGCCATGGGTCATGCCAAATGACCCGCCTCGCTTCCTCGGTAAATCACGAAGGATTCTCATCCATCCACGAAAACCATTTCAGCGCGACCATACCAGAATATCATTACCTACAAAGCGTGTCAAGTGAAATATACCCCCACTTATCCACAGATTTGTGGATATGCCAGGAATCAAATAAATTTTAAAGTCAGATTTTCCAATTTTGACTCAATTTTAAATTCAAAATTAAGAATTCTGAATTGAATCAAAATTCGAAATTCGAAATTCTAACCTAATCAAAAAACCCTGAAACATAGGTTCAGGGTTTTTCCAAATACCGAACTATTTTTTTGAAGGCATGATGCGGAACATGGTTGTACCACATTTTGGGCATTTGCCCTTCATGGCGCGACGCGGCTTTCCACCCTTGCCCTTCATCTCAACTTCTTGGGCCTCAACCATGTCTTGTTTGGCCTTGCATTTTACGCAATAGCCTTGTACTGCTTCTTCTGGCATATTTTTGCTAAATTAAGAGTAATTTTTAAGTTTTAAGCTTAACTGATTATGATTATAGCACAAATAGGCTTATTCTGTCTATAGGTTACGCACAGGCAAAATTAAAGCCGGTTAATCGGTTAATCAGTGAATCGGTTAATCGTGAATTGAAATTATGATTTTCTTGATTAACTGATCAACCGATTAACTGATTAACCACATCCTCCATTGCATCTTCTCTAAAAATGAACATCACCTCACGGCTCTCACCGCTCTAACAAATCTATCTCCCCTATTAAATTCATTCAAAAACAAACCAAAGCTTGCCGCGGCCGGAGATAAAAGCACTATATCGCCTCTTTTGGCGCAATCACGCGCCAGTTTTACCGCCTTGGGCATTGAACCAACCTGGCCCGTGATATTAACTTTATTTTTAGCAAGCTCTTTTGCCATCTTCTTGCTAGCCGCGCCCTTAAATAGAATCGCGGCTTTAGTATATTTTTTAACCTGCCTAGCCCAATCTTTAAAAATCAACTTCTTATCCGCGCCGCCAGCGATTAAAATAATATTTTTACCGCGGCCAAGGGTTTTAAGCGCGGCCATGCCCGCGTCCGGCGTTGTCGCGGTTGTGTCATTATAATATTTTATACCTTGTTTTATCGCGATGAGCTGCTGCCGGCTTTCAAGGCCTTTAAAACTTTTCAACGCGCTGCGTACTGTGGCGCAAGGCACGCGCAAAATTTTTGCCACGCACGTGGCCGCCAAAGCGTTATAAAGATTATGCTCGCCCAATAATAATATATCTTTTCTTGCGGCCACGTTCCAAACCCGGCCGTCATCACGAAATATCACGCGCCCGGCGCGCGCCATGGCGCCGTTTTCTTCTTTAAATAATTTTGACGAAAACCAAAAACGTTGGCTCAAAACGCGCTTGCCAAATTCACGTGTCACTTTATTGTCGCGATTCAAGACGACATAATCCTCCGGACTTTGATATTTGAAAATCATCGCCTTGGCCCGCTCATAGGCGCGCATGTTTGGATAAGCATTAAGATGATCGCGCATCACATTGGTCACCACCGCGATATGAGGACTTGTTTTTTTATCGCCCAAATCCTCAAGCATCCAGCTTGACAATTCAATAACCGCCCAATCCGAACTCTTTATCCTGCCAAGAAAATTAAGCGGTGATACTTTGATATTCCCGCCAAGAAAAGCTGTTTTCTTTTTTTTAAGCATTTCATAAATAAACGCCGCGGTCGTGCTCTTGCCGCGCGTGCCGGTGACCCCGATTATTCGGGCCGGACAATGCTTAAAAAATATAGTGATGTCCGACTCAATTCTGACACCCGCCTTTCGCGCCGTAGCAATATATGACGAATTGCGCCGCATGCCCGGGTTTTTAACCACAATGTCAGTATCTTTAAAATCCTGCTTCCGGTGTTTACCTAAAACATAAGTTATTTTATAAGATTTCAACTCGCGCAAACTGGACGCCAGCTCGCGTCTTGTTTTTAAATCAGTCACCGTGACGCGCGCCCCGTTCTTCACAAAAAATTTGGCCGCGGAAATACCACTGCCCTGCCTATACAAGCCAAGACCGGCAATAAGAACTTTTTTGTTTTTGTATTCAGGAAATTTCATTTTTTATAAAATGATACCTATCTTATTCTCTCCACCGGATCGACCGTTTCTGCGCCGAGTGCCTCTTGCAGTGTGTCGGCCACTCTTTAGTATCGGCACGCTTTCGTGCCTTGTCGAATATCTCAGAACCATCAATAATTTTTTTACCCTCTTTTAACTTTTAACTTTTTAAAATTCTCCCCTAATTCTGGCTACGCGCACAACAATTATTGCCTTAATAACCTGATAAAACATTTTAACATATTGCCAAAAACCGCGCACCACTCCGACCTTTTGCATCTTGCGTCTGATTTTCAGGCCCGGACATGGCACTGAACCGTAAGCCAGCTTGTTGGAACGGCAGTAATAATTCAACGCGCCCTCAACCATAAACCCCTGCTTTAGACGTTCGGGAATATCTTCAAAAACATGGCGCAGCATGGCTCGCTCCCCGCCAATCAAAGGCATGTGAGCCGCCAGCTTCATAGCCAATGGCCCACGATCGCGGATGGCCACGTTCATGACTTTTTTTCCTTCAAGCACAGGCAAAAGAACTTTTTTAATATGCTCTTCGCTTAGATCAAGAAGGTCGGCATCAAAAAAGAAAAGAATGGGCGCGTCCGTGTGAGTCACGCCGTGCTGCATTGCCTTGCCTTTGCCCGAATGCAAAGGCAGTTGATGAGCTATGGAAACTCCCACCTCCTCGCCGACCCGCTTTGTGTTGTCGGTTGAACCATCGGAAATTAAAATAACCTCATCAATATATGATGAAGCCTTGAGTGTCTCTAAAATCGGCCGAATGGTTTTTTCTTCGTTATACGCGGGCACGATTGCCGCCACTTTTGGATTTTGGCCATGCATAAATTTCTTTCTTTACTAATGAAATAAAAATGACCGAGGCCACGCCGAAGACCGCCACCAGAATAAACACTACTTTGAAACCGACCAAATCGGCGAAATATCCGCCGGCCAGGGCGGACAAGCCGATCGCCGCCGAAAGAAACGAAGCGTAAATCGACCAGCTGCGGCCCTCGTGAAATCCGTCCAAAAATCTTGTCCAAACCGTGAGCCAACCCGGCGTGTAAAGCGCCAGACCCACGCCGTAAATAATCTGGGCCAGGAAAAAATATTCCACGCGATTTATGAAGATGTAAGAAAGCGGCGTCAGACTCATTATTAAAATCCCCAGCACAAGGGTGATGAATTCGCGGCGATTGCCCCGGTCGCGGTCGTTGAAATTGCCCACCGGAACCAAAATCGCCGCCCGAACCAAATAAGCCATGGCCGTGGCCAGGCCCACCGCGAAAATCGAGCCGCCAACCAGCTGTTCTTTGATGAAAATCGCGATAATCGGCGTGACAAAACTCACGCCCGACCAAATCAGTATATCCGAAGCGATTAAAAATTTTAAAACCCGGCTCATATTTTTTAAGACCTTATGGAAAGCTCGTACATGACCTCCTCGATTTTTCTTAAATTATTTTTGGCTTGGTCGTATTTCGTTCTCAAATAGCCGGTCAAATCAAGCTGTATTAAATTATGCACCACCTGCTCCATGGCGGCTTTTATTTTTTTAACCTCGGCCGTGTTCTTGGCGGTCGCCTCTTTGATGGCGCGCCTAAAAAGCTCGCCCGTAAAATCGCACAAGCCGCCCAAATATATGTCATTATCCATATTTTTGTCCATCAGCACGTCAATCCTTTTATTTTTTAAATATGAACCAAAAAGCCTTGCTTCAATATTTTCTTCCAGCGCGGCGCGCCACGCACCCTCATGCCTTAGCTTGGGCGCGTCCTTGGCCAGCTTATCCAGGTCGGCGAATATTTTCTCCGCCCGCCCCAGACTCTCGTCCGCTTCCTTAAAATTATCGCGATGAAAAGCAAATATCGCGCGCTTGGAAAGATTCAGCGCCTCGTTTGACTGTTGTATCACAATTCTTCGCTTTTTATTATAAACAACAAAGTCCTTTTTGATTTTAGAGAAAGTATTATTGGTCATAGATTTAAAAATATAAAATTATAAAAATAT
>JAHJFT010000072.1 GCA_018824325.1 Patescibacteria group bacterium | reverse complement strand
GCAATCCCGAAACCACAAGGTAAAACCGTCTCTTACCGCGTCCAATCTCCTTAAAAGCAAAGACCTGACAACATAAGCATTATGCGCCAAAAAGAATATTACACCTATATCATGACCAATCAAAGACACACCACCCTTTATGCAGGAGTAACCGGCGACTTACCATATAGAGCCCTAAATTACAACCTCGCGCTGGCGCTCGGTTGACTTCGGGGCAGGCATATCAACATAAAAATAAAGTAGAAAAAGGTTTTACTAAAAAATACAATATTAACAAACTAGTATATTACGAAGTATTTGATAATCCGGATGAAGCCATTGCCCGTGAAAAGCAAATAAAAGCAGGTTCAAGAAAAAAGAAAATTGAATTAATTAATAAAGATAATCCTAATTGGCGGGATTTAAGTGAGGATTTTGAGGCAGATGACGGTTAGCGCACGTGGGTTCGGGATTGCCACGGCCCCTCCGCTCCGCTTCGGGGCCTCGCAATGACATCCTTTTTGCGGGATTGCCGCGTCGTCCGCCTACGTCCCGACAAGTCGGGACTACGGCGAGACTCCTCGCAACGACACTTTATTTTATGGATTCTGTTCAAACCCTGTCACAACTTACCGATTCTTTGGGCCCGGTTTTGGAAAACGAGCCCCTGAAAAACCACACCACCTTGGGCATTGGCGGCGGGGCCAGATTTTTTTATGAAGCCGCTCATTCGGACGACTTAATCAAAGCCGTGCAAACGGCCGAAGAATTGAATTTAAAATATTTTGTTTTGGGCGGCGGCAGCAATGTTCTTGTTTCGGACAAAGGTTTTGACGGCCTGGTTATTCACGCGCAAAATAAAAACCTGCGCCTGCAGGGAGAAAAAATTTATGTTGAAGCCGGCGTGCCCAACGCCGAAGCGGCGCGCGAAACCGTGAACGCCGGCCTGACCGGAATTGAGTGGCTCGCCACCATTCCGGGCACCGTTGGCGGCGCGATTTACGGCAATGCCGGCTGTTTTGGCAAATCCATAAAAAACGCGGTCAGCAAGGTTGACGTCTATCGGACCGGCGCAAAAAAACGCCTTTTAAAAAAAGACTGTCAATTTTCATACCGCGACAGCATGTTTAAAAGAAATAACGACATCATTCTTTCGGCCGAGCTCGCGCTTGAGCCCGGTGAAAAACAAGCCGGTCTTAAAAAAATCGCTGAATTCATGGCCCAGAAAAAAGAAACCCAGCCCTTGGACAAAAGAAGCGCCGGCTCAATATTTAAGAATTACGCCTTTCACCAGCCCCAAGATATTGAAAGCATAAAAGCAAAATGCGACATTCCGCCCGAATTTCTTGCCGCCAAAAAAATCCCCGCCGGCTGGCTCTTGGAGCAGGTCGGCGCCAAAGGCATGAAAGTAGGGGATATTGAAATATCAGACAAGCACGCCAATTATTTTATTAACACTGGCAAAGGCACGGCTACGCAATTTATTGAACTTCTTGATTCGGTCAAAGCCAAAGTCAAAGACCAGCTTGGCGTGGAACTGCATGAGGAAATACAGTTGATTGGGTTTTAGGGGAGGGCAGGGCCTAGCATGTTATATAATAATTTGACTAATGTTAAATAACGATATAAACTATATTCGTATAAAGCCCATAGATTAGCCATTTTTTGCAAAAAAGTGTTAAATAATAAATATGGAAAATGATAAAAAAGCCAATGTTAAAAAATTGCCATTAGCTCTATTTGAACCTGACTGGGGCTCACCTCTAGTTAAAACCATTATTGAGTTGGAACGACTTCGAGTAAAAAAACTCGGTGGCCCGGTTCCCCCTTATATTTTTTTTCAACTTAAAGACATTTTTCAAATATTAGAAAGCCTGGGGTCGGCGCGCATTGAGGGCAACCGAACGACTCTTGCTGAATTTGTCGAAAGAGTTATAGAAACGCCTAACAAAAAAACCAGTGATGAAAAAATTCGTGAAATTTTTAATATAGGCAAGGCGATTGATTTTATTGATAAAAACATATCCTATAATGGGCCAATACAGAGAAGGCATATTTCTGAAATACATAAAATAATAGTTGATAAACTCTCTATCCCGCCGCGAGGCGAAGGCTCAAAATATCCGGGCGAGTTTCGCAAAGTTCCGGTTGCCATCAAAGGATCAAGCCATGTGCCCCCGGACGCGCTTCATGTGCAGGATTACATGGACGAGCTTATTAATTTTATAAATGGCCGAGTTAGCCCGCAGCATGATTTGTTAATAACCGCCCTAGCTCATCATCGAATGGCCTGGATACATCCTTTTGACAATGGAAATGGACGAGTAATTCGCATGTTCACTTATGCGTTGCTGATAAAGCAAGGATTTCAGGTAAAAAATGGTCGTATATTAAATCCGACGGCAATTTTTTGCATGGATCGAAAAAAATATTATCACATGCTTGAGCAAGCCGACTCTGGCGAAAAAGATAAAGTGCTCGCCTGGTGCGAGTATGTCCTTAACGGCCTAAAAACAGAAATAGAAAAGATTGATAAATTACTCAACAAGGATTATCTGTTAAAGTCAATTTTATCGCCCGCGATAGCTTTTTCACTTGAGCGCGAAAATATTACTCAACGAGAATATGAAATACTCAAAGGAGTTATTGCGAATCCCAAAATGAGCATTAAATCCGCGGACATCGAAAAAATGATAGGACACGAATCTTCGGTCCAGCGATCCAGAATCATTAAAAAATTGAAAGACAAGGGCATGCTTATCCCATTGAAAGACAAAGGCCGGGTTTATACGATCGGTTTCGCGAATAACTACCTCTTACGGGGAGTTATTAATGTATTGGAAAAGAATGGATTTATACCAATGTCATTAAACAAAAATTAATGGCTTGCGGAATTCTTCCCTTTGGTGTGGAATTGCATGAGGAAATACAGTTGATTGGGTTTTTTTTTGGGGGGGGCTGACTAGGCGATATTATTATTTATTTTTATGACGAATGATTTTAACGCAGTCTACTACTCTCAACCAGTACCGGCGTCAATGGCATCATTAACTTTGCTGAGTTTAGTTTTTGATAAGCTGTTCTTCCCTGGAGTTTTTATTCCAGAAAAGGGAATTGACGAAAAGGAAACCCAAAAAGAAATAAATCGAATCAAAGCATTAGGGGATAAAAGTATCGAGGCATCTCAGTTGATTGGCTGCATGACATTTGCCCTACACAATAAATACTTAAAGGATTTTTGTATTTTTACAGGACAGTATGGGCAGATAGGTATATTAGAAAATGGGGCTAAAGAACTGACGCTTGAACTTGAAAAACAAATTTTTGGCCCGCCTCCGCCTAATTTTCATCCGTCACCAAATCTAGGATTTTCCAAGGGGCTACCAGGGGATAAGGAATCCTCTATTAACGGGCCTAGTTGGATATCGTACCCGGCGAACTCTCTGATATTCTCTATTAAAAACGCACTTCCTTTAATTAATGATAATCCTAATTTACCAATACCAGCATTAGGCCAAGCGTCACCCAAAAATAATGCAAAGCTGTTATCGATGATACTCGCGATTGAAAGTGTTAGAATTGCGCTTCCTAATTTAAAACCGATGCTTCCTAGACAAATTATGGAATTCCGAAAGCAAACCAAGGATTATGTAAAACCATTTAGACTTGCCATGATAAAATTATCTCGGGATCTAAATTCAGCAATAGATTCCGAGATGACCGCCGAAGAAATTCAAGCTGAAGCAAAATTTTTAGTAGAAACTACCATTTATCCACGACTTGATGAGCTAAAAAAATTTCTACATGACCCAGCGAAACCTTGGTACAAAATTGCGATTGACTTTTCTAAAAATTTACCAGAATTAGTATCGGGTTTTACGTTTTTGCCCCAGGAGCTTGTTGTAGCGCAAATTTTAACGAAGCTAGCGGAAGCCTTGGGGCAAATCCGAGATGCTCAAAGAACAAAAAATCAAAAGTTAAATAGAAGTGGTCTATATTATTTATTGAAAATAAACAAAAAAATAAATAATAATATCACCCAACGTGGCATAACCAGTTAGCAAGCTAAATAAAATTGTTGAATTATGATCTATGAAAAAACAACTTAAAATAATCATCAGTATCGTGATAGGAGTTATTGTAATTTTAGGGTTGATATTCTATTGGTATTCATACAGGCCATCAAGCATTATCAGCGAATGTAGTTTTGAAGCCAAGGACAAGGCGATAGAAAAGGGCAAAGATAATGGCGCGTCGGACGGCAAATTCAATGCCGATGATAGAAATACTTATTATGAATGGTGCTTGCAGGAGAAAGGATTAGTCAAATAATTTTATTTTTATGGAGCAAGGCAAAAAAGAGTTAGGGTACCCTATCCAGGGGCTTATAGCGGCTACGATTTTTACTATTTTACCGTTGGTTGGTTTATTTGCCATACCTAATACTTGGTGGGGTTTAAGTATAAAAGTTATTTTAATATTATTTGAATTAGCTAATTTGAAAAATTGTTTTTTTAATCCAACATGGACCGGGGCAAAAGGTTTTTCTGCCGGCATAGTGTTGAATATGATATTTTTCAGTGTTATATGGTTTGTGTGGCCACATTGGATTGCTTATATTTTTTGCATTCTCTTTTTGATAACTCTGGGAGTTATGAAGGATGCTTTGGGGAAAGTTCATGAAAGCCGGTCAAAGAATTGATGGCGTATATTTGGTTCGGTTTCTTTTGATAAGCCAAATAAAATTATTTTCAAGAATATGATAGAAAAAATTAAAGATTGGCATATAAGAATTTGTATCGCTGTCCTAATATTAATTTCTTTGTTTATGTTTGTTTCAGGTCTTCGCTTTGAAGACACTATGCAGTCCATTCCTTGGTGGTTTGCCTTGTTATATGGCTGGAGTGGGCTCGTTACGGCTCTTAAGTTAGGCAGTATCTGGTATAAGGACAAAAAATAAAATTATATTTCACTCAACAAAACTAACCACTAACCACTAACCACAACCCTATGAAAATAAACCGTATCATTGGCACCAATATGGAGTTAACCGAGGTTATTAAGGATTATGTTAATGAAAAAATTGGCAGTTTGGATAAATATTGGGACAGAATTATTGACGCTGATGTTGAGGTGGGCCTGATTGGCAAGCATCATCAAAGCGGCGAGATTTACCGGTGCGAAGTGAATCTGCGCGTGCCCGGCAAAATTTTGCGCGCCGAAAAAACGGAAAAAGATTTGTATAAAGCCATTGATAAAGTCAAAGACCATCTTCAGGAAATTATTGAAGAACATCAGGGAAAGATGGAGACCAAGCGCCGCAAGGGCGCGAGAATGCGCAAAGATATTCAATCTCTTTCCCCCTTGGCCATGGAGCCCAAGGAAAAAGATGTTAGGCTGGACCACCAAGAGCAGGAAGACGCTTAGCGAGTTAAAAGTCTAAGGTCTAAAGTTAAAAGTTGGATAAAAAACTCAAGCCCATTTCTAATAGGCTACTTTGAACTTTAGACTTTTAACTTTTAACTATTTTATCGTGTCTTTTCTTGAGAAAATTTTCGGCGACCCGAATAAAAAGGTGCTGGAAAAAATACAGCCCGTGATTGAAGAAATTAATGGGTTGGAAAACGAGATGCAAGAATTAAAAGAAACGGATTTAAAATCCAAAACTTTGGAATTGAAAGAAAAATTAAAAAACGGCCAGAGCCTTGATGACATCTTGCCCCAGGCTTTTGCCTTGGTGCGTGAAACGGCCAAACGAACCTTGGGCCAGCGCCATTATGATGTCCAGCTTTTGGGCGGCATTGTTTTGCATCGCGGCCAAATCGCGGAAATGATAACCGGCGAGGGCAAGACATTGACCGCCACTTGTCCGTTATATTTAAACGCGCTCACGGACAAAGGCGCGCACGTGGTGACAGTGAATGATTATCTGGCGCGCCGCGATACCGCCTGGATGGGCCAGGTCTTTCACGCGCTCGGCCTTTCGGTCGCCTGCATTCAGCATGACGCGGCTTTTTTATATGACCCGGACTACAAGGCCGAACAGGCGACGCAAGAAGACGAGGCGCGCGATAAATTGGGCGGCTTTAAAGTGTTTGAAGACTATCTGCGTCCGGTTGCCAGAAGAGAGGCGTATGATGCCGACATTACCTATGGCACGAACAATGAATTCGGATTTGATTATTTGCGCGACAACATGGCGCAAAAATTTGAAAACATGGTTCAGCGCCCATTGCATTACGCCATTGTTGACGAGGTGGACAGCATTTTGATTGACGAGGCGCGCACCCCGCTCATCATTTCGGCGCCGGCCGAAGAATCAACCGACCTTTATTATAAGTTTTCCGGTTTGGTAAAAAATCTAAATGAAAATGAACATTATAACGTGGATGAAAAAATGAGGGCGGCCACGCTGACCGAAGAGGGGGTCAAGAAAATGGAAAATCTTTTGGGTCTGGAAAATATTTACACCGAGGGCGGCATCAACATGGTGCACCATATTGAGCAGGCTTTGCGCGCTCATGCCTTGTTCAAGCGCGACCGCGATTACGTGGTCAAGGATGACGAGGTGATTATTGTTGACGAATTTACCGGCCGGCTCATGTTTGGCCGGCGCTACAGCGAGGGCCTGCACCAGGCGATTGAAGCCAAAGAGGGCGCCGAGATTCAGCGCGAGTCTTTGACCATGGCCACGGTGACGTTTCAAAATTTATTTAGGCTTTATGAAAAGATTGCCGGCATGACCGGCACGGCCGCGACCGAAGCCGAGGAGTTTTCCAAAATCTATAAACTTGAAGTCGTGCAAGTGCCGACCAACAAGCCGATGATTCGGCAGGATAAGTCGGACCGCATTTATAAAAATGAATCGGCCAAATTCAAGGCCATTGCGCAGGAAATCAAGGAGAGAAATAAAAAAGGCCAGCCCGTTTTGGTGGGCACCATTTCAATTGAAAAAAACGAAGTTCTCGGAGACATGCTCGCGCGCGAAGGCGTCAAGTGCGAGCTTTTAAACGCCAAAAACCACGAACGTGAAGCTGAAATAGTTGCTCAAGCCGGCCGGCCCGGCGCCGTGACCGTGGCCACGAACATGGCCGGCCGCGGCGTTGACATTAT
The DNA here is from genome assembly GCA_018824325.1 of Patescibacteria group bacterium. GTDB lineage: Bacteria > Patescibacteriota > Patescibacteriia > JAHJFT01 > JAHJFT01 > JAHJFT01. Next base: position 18,019 of record JAHJFT010000072.1, on the reverse strand, counting down.
TTTGGGCGGCAATCCGCATAATGCCGAGCGCGCCGAACAAGTCAAGCAAGCCGGCGGACTTTTGGTTTTGGGCACCGAGCGGCACGAATCGCGGCGCATTGACAATCAGCTCCGCGGACGCTGCGGCCGCCAGGGCGACCCGGGCGAATCTCGGTTTTATGTGTCCATGGAGGACGACCTGATGAGGATTTTCGCCGGCGACCGCATGAAGTCGCTCATGGAAACTCTGCGCGTGCCCGAAGACATGCCCATTGAAAACAAAATGGTTTCGCGCTCCATTGAGTCGGCCCAGAACAAAGTTGAATCGCATAACTTTGATATTAGAAAACATCTGCTTGAATATGATGACGTGCTGAATAAGCACCGCGAAGTGATCTATAGAAAAAGGCGAGAGATTTTGAAACTGGATTTCGACCTAAGAGCGGCGAACGTGAAAGAGCCCACGCTTAAAGATAAAATATTTGAATATATTGAAAAAGAGATTGAGCAGGTCGTGCTTTTTCACACGCAGGAAGACTCGGTTAAGCATTGGGATCTTAAGGAGATTTACGAAGTCATGAACACGATTTTTCCGGTGGCCCTGGAATTGCGAAAAAAACTTGAAGATTTCGGCGAGGAGGCCCGCGCCAAAGCCGACTTGGTCAAGATAAGAACCGAGATTATCAAACACCTTGTTGATTTGGCTGATTCGGAATTTGACAAGATTGAAGAAAAAGTTGAAGACACCAACATGATGCAGGAAATAAAAAAAGGCATCATGCTGCGCGCCATTGATAATCTTTGGATTGAACATCTTGAGGCCATCGACCATTTGCGCGCCGGCATCGGCTTGCGCGGTTATGGCCAGCGCGATCCGTTGGTTGAATACAAACGCGAGACCTATAAAATGTTTAACGAGCTCCTGACCCTGATTCAAAAACAAATTGTCTACAGCGTGTTCAAGGTGGCCGCCTCAATAAAACTCGCGCCCAGCATTATGCAAAAGGCCGGCGTCAGATTCCATGGCGCGCAAAAAACCATGGGCAAATTCACCGCCACCTCAACCGCGCCCCGAGGAGCCGGCCAATCCCAAAAAAAAGTCGGGCGCAATGACCCGTGCCCGTGCGGAGCGACCCATGCCGACGGTCGGCCGAAAAAATACAAACATTGTTGCGGGCAATAATATGCTGATAATCAAGAAAAAAATCTGGCCAAAATATTTCGAAGCGGTTGCCTCGGGCAAGAAAAAATACGAGTTTCGTCTCAATGATTTTGATATCAACGAGGGTGATACGCTTATTTTGGAAGAGTGGGACCCGGAAACAAAACAATATACCGGAAGAAAAATTGAAAAGAGGGTGGCCTATGTGGGAAAATTCAAAATCGATCAGTCATTTTGGCCGGAAAAAGACATCAGGGAAAAGGGGATACAGATTATTTCCCTGGAATGACAAAAAAAATAATTATGCCCAAGTTAACCATCCAAAACCGAAAAAATCAAAACATTGTTCTCATTCTTGACCAAGCTAAAAATGCCAAGGGCTTGGCTTTTGTTATGCACGGCCTGGGCGGATTTAAAGAACAGCCGCATATTCAAGCAATGGCCAATGCTTTTAAAGAAAATAATTACACTGTGGTGAATTTTGACGCCACCAATTCCCTTGGACAAAGCGGCGGAAAGATTGAAGACGTCACAGCTACTGCTCACGATGAAGACTTGGAAGATGTTATCAAATGGGCCCAATCACAGCCATGGTATAAAGAGCCGTTTTGTTTGGCCGGCCACAGCTTGGGTTCTATGAGCGTTGTTCTGTATGCGGAAAATTTTCCTGAAAAAGTAAAAGCAATCGCTCCAATTTCAACCGTAATATCTGGCAAACTCGTTCTACTGAGTTATCCCAAAGAAGACTTGGAAGAATGGGAAAAAAGCGGTTTGCGTGAGGAAATAAGCCGCTCAAAACCGGGCGCGATTAAGAGATTGCTGTGGTCTTTTATACTTGATATTTTAAAATATGATTTATTAAAAAAAGTTGATAAATTAACCATGCCCGTGCTTCTCATAGTGGGCGAGCGGGACAAAAGCACGCCGGTTAAGTATCAAAAAATTCTATATGAAAAACTGCCCGCTAAAAAAGAACTCCATGTTATTAAAGGGAGCGGGCATACCTTTAGAGAAAAAGAGCATATTGAAGAGGTGAAAAATATATTAAGCAATTGGATAAAAAAATTGGATGCATGATGTGCTATAATTGCGCCCTTGCCAAATTTGGCGCAGTGCATTAAAATATTGGTAAATTATGCCCCGACCGATTCAGGGTTCAAAACGCAATTATATAAGGATTACAGTGGCCATACTGGTGGTTCTTTTTTTGGCGGCCGGATTTTTGGATTATCCGGCGGTTTGGGACAAGACGGCTCAAAAAATTAACTCCATCATACCCATCAGTATTCCAAATTTTTTCAATATCCCGTTTAGATTGGGCCTTGACCTGCAGGGCGGCACGCATCTTGTTTATCTGGCCAATATGGCGCAAATACCCGAAGATGACCGAGAGGACGCGCTCCAGGGCGTGCGCGACGTGATTGAGCGCCGCGTCAACGCTTTTGGCGTGGCCGAGCCGGTCGTCCAGACATCGCGAGTCGGTGATTCTTACCGCCTGATTGTTGAGCTGGCCGGCGTCAGCGACGTGAACGAGGCCATCAACATGATCGGCCAGACCCCAATTCTTGAATTCAAAGAAGAGAATGACGAGCCGGCGCGCGAACTCACGCCCGAGGAACAGCAGGAGATGACCCAATATAATGAAACGGCCATGTCCCGCGCCGCCGAGGCTTTGCGAAAAGCGCTGGAAAATCCGGACAGCTTTATTGATTTGGTGCGTGAATATTCGGAGCATGAACTGTCAAAGGCCCGCGACGGAGATTTGGGCTGGATCGGACCAGGCACCGAATTCAGCGACTTGCACAGCTTGCTGGACGGAAAAGAAGCCGGCGCTTTGGTTGACACCGTACTTGAGACGCCAAGTTATTACTTTATCGCCAAAATTAACGACCAAAGAGAAGGGGAGACCGAGGTTTGGGCCAGCCATCTTTTGATTTGTTATGACGGCGCGGCTAGCTGTGAGAGCGCGCTTTCAAAAGAAGAAGCGCGCGCCAAAATTGAAGAATTAAAATCCCAAGCCGCGCCGGAAAATTTCGAAGACTCGGTCAAGGAAAATTCCACCGAGCCGGGCGCGGCCGAAAGAGGCGGGGATTTGGGATGGTTTGGCCGCGGCCAAATGATTGAAGCTTTTGAAAACGCGGTTTTTTCTCAACAAACCGGCACCATTTCCGACATCGTTGAGACCGAGTTTGGTTTTCATCTGATTTATAAAAAAGACGAGAAAAAAATCATTGAACTAAATCCTTGCGTCATCGCCATCCGCAAAAAGGCGGAGACCGATTATGTGCCCCCGGCCGACGAATGGAAAAACACCGGCCTTTCGGGCAAAGAATTGGCCAAGGCTCAATTGCAGTTTGACCCCAACACCAATGAACCCATGGTCGGCTTGGAATTCAACGACCAGGGCAAAGACCTTTTCGCCCAAATCACCGAGAAAAACGTGGGCAAGCCGGTGGCGATTTTTTTGGATGGCCAAGCCATCAGCGTGCCCGTGGTCAACGAAGCCATTAAGGAAGGCAAGGCCGTGATTACCGGCCAGTTCAGTATTGCCGAAGCCAAACTCCTGGCGCAACGGCTCAACGCCGGCGCCTTGCCCGTGCCCATTGACATAATCTCCGAGCAGACGGTCGGACCGGCCCTGGGCAGCGTTTCATTGCAAAAAAGCTTGATTGCCGGATTAATCGGTTTCGCCCTGGTGGCCATATTCATGATTTTTTACTATCGCTTGCCCGGATTGCTTGCCGTGCTCGCGCTTTGTTTCTACGTTGTTTTCATTTTGGCTTTATTCAAACTGATTCCGGTTACTCTGACTTTGGCCGGCTTGGCCGGATTGATATTATCTATCGGCATGGCCGTGGACGCGAATATTTTAATATTTGAAAGACTGAAAGAAGAAATAAGAAGCGGCCGGCCGCTCATGTCGGCGATTGACGAGGGATTTTCCCGTGCATGGAATTCAATTCGCGACGCCAATGTTACCACCCTGATCGCCTGCCTTATTCTTTTCTGGTTCAGCTCGAGCGTGATCAAGGGCTTTGCTCTGACCCTGGGCATCGGCGTTTTGATGAGTATGCTTTCGGCCATCACGGTCACGCGCGTGTTTTTAAAGCTCATTGCCGCCTGGCGCGTCAAGGAAGCGATTTGGCTTTTCGGCGCCAAACCAGAAGAGGAGGCATAGTTAAAAATTCTATCAATCCAAGAAAAAGAAACTGGAAACTGGAAATTGGAAATTGAAGCAAGAACGATCCTTAATTTCCAATTTCCATTTTCCAATTTCGTTCTACATTTATGGCTATCGTTAAATTAAGAAAAATATGGTTCCTGATTTCAGCCGCGCTTGTTATCGCCAGCGTTGTTTTTATTGCTCTTTGGGGTTTGAATTTTGGCATTGATTTCACCGGCGGCAGTTTGGCCGAGATTAAATTCATTGAACAACGGCCCGAAATTCCGGCTGTCAGAGGCGCGCTGGCCGAGTTTGAGCTGGGTGACATTAATATTCAGCCGAGCGGGGACCAGGACATAATTTTCCGCTTTCAATTTTTAGACGAAGAGCAAAAAACCAAGGTTTTGGAGAAGTTAACCGCCGATTTCGGCCAAATTGAGGAATTGCGTTTTGACAATGTCGGTCCGATTATCGGGCAGGAGCTTAGGACCAAGACCATTTACGCGGTCATCTTTGTCTTGCTTGCCATCGTCGTTTATGTGGCTTGGGCGTTCAGAAAAGTTTCCAAGCCCATTGCTTCATGGAAATACGGCCTGCTCACGCTCTTGGCCAGTTTCCACGATGTCATTATTCCGATCGGTGTTTTCAGTCTGCTCGGCAAATTTATGGGCACGGAAATCAACGCGCCGTTTATCGCCGCCGTACTCACTATTCTCGGTTATTCGGTGAACGATACCATCGTCGTCTTTGACCGCGTGCGCGAAAACTTGCTCAAAACCGAAGGAACATTTTTTGAAATCGTCGGCCGCAGCATCAGACAGACATTTGCCCGTTCCATCAACACAACCCTAACCACGCTCCTCGCCCTAATCGCCATATATTTGTTTGGCGGCGAAACCATTAAAGATTTCGCTCTGGTCCTTATTATTGGCGTGGCCGTTGGCGCGTATTCGTCAGTATTTATCGCCTCTCCGCTCTTGGTGAGCTGGGAAGGGTTTAGGAAAAGAGTGTAGGTGCGAAGACGTTAAAAACCGTAATAGCCGGTTTCGCAGGTTTATAAGACCTGCTTTTTTAATTTTTAATTTCGAATTTTGAATTTCGACTCAATTTTAAATTCAGAATTAAGAATTCTGAGTTGAATCAAAATTGGAAATTCTGACTTTAAAATTCAATGCGTTATCCACAATTGGCTCAAAATGTGCTATAATATAGTTAATTATGACAATTCGGTTTGACTGGAGTTTTGTAAATGATTTACTGGCTTTATCCGGGCCGGAGGCTTTTTGGTATTTTTTTAAATATGGCGGCGGCGTAGTCATCTTATTAACCGTGCTTTGGGGAATTTACAAGGTTTACATTTATAACATGCAGCTTAGGAACATGGCGTCGCATGATTATATTTTGCTGGCCATTGATATTCCCAAAGACAGTGAACAGACTCCCAAAGCGGTTGAGCATCTTTTTGCTCATCTGGCCGGCGCTCATTCTTCCTTGAGCCGCCGAGAACAATATCTTTTCGGCAAAGTGCAAAAGTGGTTCAGTTTGGAGATCGCTTCCATTGAAGGCTATGTGCAATTTTTTATCAGGACATCGTCCAAGTTCAGGGATTTGGTGGAAGCATCCATTTATGCGCAATATCCGGACGCGGAAATTACCGAGGTGGAGGATTATACCTATCTCGTGCCGGTCAAAAAATTTCCCGATCCCGAATGGGATATGTGGGGGGTTGATTTTATTTTAGTTAAAGACCAGGCCTATCCTTTAAGAACATATCCGCAATTTGAGCACGGCCTGACCCAGGAATTTAAAGATCCCATGTCCGCCATGCTGGAAAATTTGAGTTTGCTCGGCCGCGGCGAGCACCTTTGGTTTCAGATAATTATTATCCCGATTGGGCAAAAGACGTGGAAAGCTCAAGGAGACAAGCTCGTAAAAAAATTAATCGGCGCCAAGGTGGAAGAAAAGCCCACCGGGCTGGATAAAATTTTGCAAATCCCAGCAACCATATTGGGCCCGTTTTTTGAACAGATATTCAGCTCGGCCGAAGAAACCAGGCCGAAGCAAAGAGAGTTTGAACCGATTTCCAAGATGTTGTACCTTTCTCCGGGCGAGTCTGACGCGGTTAAAGCCATTGAAGGCAAGCTTTCCAAAATAGGCTATAAGACGAAATTGCGCGGAATTTACATTGCCAAAAAAGAAGTTATGAAAAAATCCCGCGGCGCCAATCCGCTAGTCGGCGCGATCAAGCAGTTTAACACGGTTAATTTGAATTCACTCAAGCCGGAGTTATCCAAAACAGGCGTCAGTAGCAGTATTCTGCTTTTTAAAAAAAGACGCTTGATTTCCCGAAAAAATTTTCTTTTATCTTCATACCGATTTCGCGACGCCACTGCTCCGACAAGCCCCTATGTCTTGAATACTGAAGAATTGGCCAGTCTTTGGCATTTCCCATCCATTGAAGTTAAAGCTCCGTTTGTCAAGAAAACCGAAGCTAAAAAAGGCGAACCGCCGATGATGTTGCCATATGAAAGAGAGGTCCGGGTTCAAGAAAAACGCGCCCAGCCGGCAACCGAGGAATACCCGGCCGACCTTCCGCCGAATTTACCCATTGAAAAATAAACCGTCACTAATCGCTGAACGAATTTTAACGAATTAGTACCAATTCGTTAAAATTAGCTTAGTGATTAGTGATAATTATATGATTGACTATGGCCACGACCATGAAAACGAAATAACCCTATTCGCTCAAACCAACTTCAGGAACAAGGGAAGGAGATTTGGTATTAAGACCGATGACCGGCGCAAGCATGTTTATATTTTGGGAAAAACCGGCGTGGGCAAAACCACTCTTTTGGAAAATATGATGATCGCCGACATCAACGCCGGCCACGGCCTGGCCATTGTTGACCCGCACGGCGATACCGCGGAAAAGCTGCTCAATTTTATTCCGCCCCACCGAATCAACGACGTTATTTATCTCAACCCGGCTGACTCGGCCCATCCCATCGGCTTTAACGTGCTTGAATCGGTTGACGAAGACCATCGCCATCTTATCGCCAACGGCTTGATGGGTGTATTTTTGAAAATCTGGCCCGACGTTTGGAGCGCGCGCATGGAATATATTTTAAATAACTGCATCTTGGCGCTTTTGGAATATCCGGGCAGCACACTCCTCGGCATAAATCGAATTTTGATCGACCCCGAGTACCGCAAAAGAGTCGTCAGCCAAATCAAGGACCCGGTGGTCAAAACTTTTTGGGTGGATGAATACGCCCGATGGGAATCGCGTTTTAGGAATGAGGCAATCGCGCCAATCCAAAATAAAGTCGGCCAATTTTTATCCGCTTCAATTATCCGCAATATCGTTGCTCAGGTAAAATCTTCTTTCGACCCGCGCGCCATCATGGACGAGGGCAAGATTTTTATCATGAACCTGTCCAAGGGCAGGATTGGCGAGGACACGAGTAAGCTCTTGGGCGGCATGCTTATCACCAAATTTCAGCTTGCCGCCATGGAGCGGGTGGACACCCCCGAGGAAGATAGGCGCGATTTTTATCTCTATGTTGACGAATTTCAAAACTTTGCCACCGAAAGTTTTGCCAATATTCTTTCCGAAGCCAGAAAATACCACCTCAATCTCACTATGGCCCATCAATACGTTGAACAGCTTAGCGAAGAAGTTACGGCCGCGGTTTTCGGCAACGTTGGCACCATCCTTTTGTTTAGAATCGGCGCGACTGACGCCGAAGTGTTTAAAAATGAATTTTTTCCTAAATTTTCCGAGATGGATCTGGTCAATCAAAATAAGTATAATATTTACATTAAATTGTCCATCGACGGCATTACTTCCGAGCCGTTCAGCGCGCAGGGCTTGCCGCCCATATCCGGCCCAACCGGCAGTGAGGAAAAAGTGATCAAGGTGTCTCGGGAAAGATATACGGAAAAAAGAAGCGTGATTGAAGACAAGGTATTGCGATGGATCGGCACCGAAGTCGTAAAAACGGACAAGGGCGACGTTTTGAAAACAAAAACCGAAATTGAGGGCCGGCCGCCGGAAGAATCAGCCAAAAAAAGAAAAAAGCCACTTTATACCTACACCTGCACCAAGTGCGGCAAAGAGCAGGAGCTGGCCATCCAGCTTGATACCAGCCGTCCGATTTATTGCCAACAATGTCTGGAAGATATGAAAAAAGGCAAAAGAAAGGAACCGCCCAGGGAAAGGCCGGCCGTCGCGCCCAGAATTTCACAAACCCCGCTAGCCACCAAAGAAGATGAGCCAAAAGAGATATCTCTGTCCGAAGCGTTCAAAAAATCGCCGGATAATTCCGAACGCCAACCGTCCCGTCCCGGCCCGCCCATAAAGCCGGCGTCAAATACTCCGGAGCCCAAACCGCTCAAGCAAAATAAAAATACCTTAAAGCCCGGCGATGTTGTCAACTTTGAATAAGATGAACTGCCTATGGATTTGACTCAAGCGATTGTTCTGGGCATTGTCCAGGGTTTAACCGAGTTTTTGCCCATTTCTTCAAGCGGCCATTTATTGTTTTCCCCCAAGTTTTTTCATTGGCCTGAACAGTCGCTTGAGTTTGACGCGGTCATGCACCTCGCCACCTTAATTGCGGTTTTATTTTTTTTCCGAAAAGAGGTTTTTAAAATTAAGCGGGCCATGATTTTTAAAAATCCGGCCACCCAAAATTTCCGTCGCCTGGGCTGGATTATATTGATTGGGACGATTCCGGCATTGGCGCTCGGCGCCGCGCTGGCCACCTTGCCGGTAAATTATTTTCGTTCAACCGAGGTGGCGATTATCGGTTTGATCGGCTGGGCCGTGGTCATGTTTTTGGCGGATCGGGCATTGAAAATAAAACAATCCGTCAAACAGGTCCAAAATATCGGCTGGAAACAGGGGATTGTTATTGGCCTTGCCCAGGCAATCGCCTTAATTCCCGGGACATCAAGATCAGGCATCACTATTACGGTTGGACTTCTTCAGGGCACGGACCGGCCCACGGCCGCTCGATTTTCTTTCCTTTTGGGCATACCGGCTATTTTGGCGGCCGGCCTTTTTTCTCTGGTTCAAATATCTAACAATGACTTTAGGGACGTGGATGCGCTCGGTCTTTTACTCGGTTTCGCTGCCGCCTTGGCCAGCGGCTATTTGTCCATAAAATTTTTAATAAAATTTCTTGAAAAGTATAATTTAGATATATTTGTTCTATATAGAATTATCTTGGGTGTAATATTAATAGGTCTATTTTGGTAATATGAGAATAAAATTGTTGGTGATAACTATTTTGGCCGCGCTCGGCTTCGTTGCCGCTTTTCCTTGCCTGGCCGCCAATGTTCCGGAAAAAAGGGCCACCTTTGCCGAATATCCGGTGCAAAATCTCACGACCCGAGCCGCCATTGTCATGGACAAGGACAGCGGCGAGGTTTTATTTTCCCACAATCACGACTTTCCTTGGATTGCCGCCAGTCTTACCAAGATGATGACCGGCGTTGTGTTTATTGAACAAGGGCTGGACCTGAACGCGCAAGCGCGACTCGCCAGCGCGGACGAGGTTGGCGGCGGCCGGCTTCGCGTGGAGGCGGGCGCTTTAATGACGCTAAAAGATATATTTTTTTCCGCCCTGACCGGCTCGGCCAATAATTGCGCCATGGCCTTAATGCGTCTTTCCGGCCTGACCAATGAGAGGTTTGTTGAACTTATGAATTTTCGCGCCTGGGTTCTGGGGATGAAAGACACCAAATATTACGAGCCCTCGGGCATGGATACGCGAAACACGACCACGGTTGATGATACGGCCATCCTGGCGCGCTACGCTTTTAAAAACAGTATTATCAGCAAGGCGGCCACCACCTTTTGGTACCGATTTAACGTTCTTAGCCCGCAAATGGACAAGAGCGTAAAAAACACCAACGACCTTCTGCTTTATGACCCGGACCTATATATCACCGGCGGGAAAACCGGCTATTTGCCCGAGTCCGGATATAATCTGGTTATTCAAACCAAACATATGCGCGAAACCCGTCCCGAGCTCATCGTCGTAATTCTGGGTTCGGACACAAGGCAGGCTTCATTCAATGAAGCAAAAAGCTTGGCCTTGTGGATGTGGCAGAATTATGAATGGTAAAAATGAAATCCTAAATCCTAATATCTAAATCCAAAATAATATCAAATGTTCAAAATCCAAAATTCAAAACAAGATAGTTCAAACAATCAATTAAAATGTTTTGAATTTGGAACATTTAGATTTTGTATTTGTTTTGGATTTTGTGCTTAGAGTTTTGGATTTTAAGTCTTGGGATTTTGGATTTATCATATGGGCAAAAAAAGAGTCTGTGTCGCCATGTCTGGAGGAGTAGATTCTTCAGTATCAGCCGTATTACTAAAAAAACAAGGCTACGATGTCATCGGAGCCTTTATTGTTAATTGGTCGGATACAAAAAATTTAAAAGGCGAGTGCGCGTGGAAAGAAGAGCGCCGTGACGCCATGCGCGTTGCCGCCAAACTGGATATCCCTCTATATACCTTTAATTTTGAAAAAGAATATAGGAAGTGGGTGGTTGAGCACATGTTTCAAGAATATAAAAACGGTCGCACGCCCAATCCCGACATCTTGTGCAACAAATTTATTAAGTTTGGCTTATTCGTGCGCGCCGCCAAAAAACTGAAAGCTGATTTTATCGCCACCGGCCATTACGCGCGAGTCAAAAAGCAGGGAAAATCTTTTCATCTTTTGAAGGGGCGCGATAAAAATAAAGACCAGTCATATTTTTTATACACCCTGGACCGAAAAGTTTTGTCAAAAACATTATTTCCGGTCGGCTGCATGCTCAAGTCCGAGGTCCGCGCCCATGCCGAGAAAAATAATTTGTCCGTTTTAAAAAAGCCCGAGAGCATGGGCGTGTGTTTTATTGGCAAGATTAATCTTGAAGACTTTTTAAAGCAGAAAATCAAACCCCGAGCCGGCGACATCGTCACGGTCCAGGGGGAAAGAATCGGCCGGCACAATGGCATATTTTATTACACCGTGGGCCAAAGGCATGGTTTTGGAATTAAAGGCGGCGGCGCCTATTATGTAGCTAAAAAGGACGTCAAGACCAATCAACTGATCGTTGCCTTGGATAAAAATAATCCGGCCCTGTATGAAAAACAAATTTTTGTAAAAAATCCTCATTGGATAAATAAAATTAAATTGCCCATCAGCTGTCAGGCGAAAATCAGGCACCGCCAGCCCGATCAGGCTTGCCGAATTGCATCTTCCGAAAAAAAAGGCCAAATATCAGTTGTTTTTACCAAGCCCCAGTGGGCGGTTGCTCCGGGCCAGTCAGTTGTGTTTTATAAGGGCGATCAAGTTTTGGGCGGCGGCGTGATAGAAAGTGTCATTGCGAGGCCCTGAAGCGGAGCGAAAGGGCCGTGGCAATCCCGAACCCACAAGGCAAAACCGTCTCTTACCACGTCAGGTCTTCTTAAAAGCGAAGGCAATCACTTCTAGAGTTAGAGGACGGCTAGTCCACGTGGGCTCGGGATTGCCACGTCGCTCTCTCCGGTCGCTCCTCGCAAAGACATTTGGGGAATCTTGCTTTTCCTAGTAATTTACGCTAAAATAAGCACTATGATTAAAGCGAATGAACTACGCCAGAAATTCTTGGATTTTTTTAGGGAAAAAAATCACGCCATAATTTCCTCAACTTCTCTAATTCCGGAAAATGATCCGACCGCTTTGTTTATTTCCGCAGGCATGCACCCGCTCGTGCCCAATCTTTTGGGCGAAAAACATCCGGCCGGAACACGTCTGGCGAATTTTCAAAAATGCATTAGAACCGGCGACATTGAGGAAATAGGGGATTTGTATCACCACACTTTTATTGAAATGCTGGGCAATTGGTCTTTGGGCGACTATTTTAAACGCCCGGCCATTGAATACAGTTGGGAATTTTTAACATCAAAAAAATGGCTCAATATCAATCCGGATAAACTGGGCGTGACCGTTTTCGCCGGCGACCAAGACGCGCCCCTGGATAAAGAGGCGCGAGATATTTGGATTTCTTTGGGCGTTCCCCAAGAAAGGATCGGCGCCCTGGGCAAAGAAGACAATTGGTGGGGGCCGGTTGGCCAGACCGGGCCGTGCGGGCCGGATACGGAAATTTTTTATTGGATTTCGGACCAAAGGCCGCCCAAGAAATTTGACCCCAAAGACGCGCGCTGGGTTGAGATATGGAACAATGTTTTCATGCAGTATAACAAAACAAAGCAAGGCGCCTTTGAACCCTTGAAACAGAAGAACGTTGATACGGGCATGGGTTTTGAAAGAGTCCTGGCCGCGCTGAACGGCTTTCAAGATGATTATCGCACCGAATTGTTTAAACCGCTGACGCAAGGGCTGGAAAATTTGAGCGAAAAAAAATATGGCGTGGACGAGGAAACCGATAAGATGATGCGAATTATCGCGGACCATGTGCGAGCGGCCGTCTTTATTCTGGGCGACGACTACGGTGTGACGCCGTCAAATTTGGATCAAGGATATATTTTAAGGCGTTTGATACGCCGCGCCGTGAGATATTGCCGACAGCTCGGTATTGAGGTCAAGACAAACGCGGCCGTCGCTCTGGCTCGGAAAGTGGTTGAGATTTATTCCAAAACATATCCCGAGCTCGAGCACAACAAGGACCGAGTCTTTAATGAACTGCAAAAAGAAGAAGATAAATTCGAAAGCACTCTGGAAAAAGGGCTTAAGGAATTTCAAAAACTGGGCAAAGACCGGCTCATCGATGGAAAAGAAGCTTTTAAACTGTTTTCCACTTACGGTTTTCCTCTGGAAATGACGCAGGAGCTTGCTCAAGAAAAAAATATTAAAGTTGACGTCAAGGGTTTTGAAAAAGAGTACCAAGGGCATCAGAAACTTTCCCGCGCCGGCGCCAAACAGAAATTCAAAGGCGGTCTGGCCGATGAAACCGAGCAAACAGCGCGGCTGCACACGGCGACCCACTTGCTCCATGCCGCCCTGCGCCAAGTACTTGGCTCGCACGTTGAGCAAAGAGGGAGCAATATTACCGCCCAACGACTGCGATTTGATTTTGTCCACGATGAAAAACTTAACCATGAACAGATTAAAAAAACGCAGGACTGGGTTAATGATAAAATAAAAAAGGCTTTGTCTATCAAATGTGAAGAAAAAACTGTTAAGCAGGCTAAAGAAGACGGTGCTATCGGCATCTTTACGCAAAAATACGGGGAAAGAGTTAAAGTTTATACGATCCATGATCCCGGCGCCAAAGAAATCGTGTCCATGGAAATCTGCGGCGGTCCGCATGTTCAAAACACAAAGGAACTCGGTCATTTTGAAATAACAAAGCAACAAGCCGTGGCCGCCGGCGTTCGCCGTCTGAAAGCCGTGTTAAAATGAACTAAATTTAGCCAATATTCATAAACAAGGACGTTTTTGAGCAATGTTGGCAAAACCTAAATTTTTCGCTAAAATAAGATAAATTTTGGCAAGCAGGCCAACTCACTTGCCAAGATTATTTAATTTTGCTATAATACCCGCACTATTTATGGAAAAAAATACTCATAATAACCGCCCAAAAAAAGAATTTATTGAGATGAGGGGAAAAGTGATTGAGCTTTTGCCCGCGGCCAACTTTAAAATAACGTTGGAAAACGGACACAACATCATCGGACACCTGTCCGGCAAGATGAGAAAATTTAGAATAAGGATTTTGCCGGGCGACGAGGTCAAGGTTGAAATGACGCCGTACGATTTGACAAAGGGGCGAGTTACTTACCGTTTTTAAATATACACACATGAAAGTTAGAGCTTCGGTAAAAAAAATGTGCAAAGACTGCAAAGTGGTTAGACGCAAAAAAAGAGTGTGCGTAATTTGTAAAAACCCCAAGCATAAACAGCGCCAGGGGTAAAATTGGAATAAACCGGCAAGGATTATTTAATTTTTCAAAACATCTCTTAATTTCTATGGCAAGAATCGCTAACGTAAACATTCCGCAAGAAAAAAGAATAGAAGTGGCCCTTACTTACATTTTTGGCGTTGGCATTAGCCGGGCAAGCCAGATTTTGCAAAAAGCCGACGTGGATAAAAACAAAAGAACAAAGGACCTGTCTGAAGATGAATTGAATAAGATTAGAGGTATTATTGAAAAAGGAGCCGGAGTTGAGGGTGAATTAAAAAAAGATATCCATGACAACATTAAAAGATTGAAAGAAATTGGCGCATATCGGGGCACGCGCCACATCAAACACCTGCCTTCACACGGGCAAAGGACAAAAACAAATTCAAGAACCTGCCGAGGCAACGTGAGGAAAACCATGAGTAGCGGGAAGAAAGCGGGTAATCAAAAAACATAACGCCATAACATAATATGACAGCTGAAAAAATAAAAGTAATCAGAAAACAAAAGAAAAAAATCACGCGCCAGGTCAGCCACGGGCGCGCGTATGTTAAATCAACTTACAATAATACCATCGTAACGTTCACTGATTTAAATGGCAGTGTTCTGGCCTGGTCAAGCGCCGGCGCCAGCGGCTTTAAGGGACCAAAGAAGTCCACGCCTTACGCCGCCATGATTATCGTAAAAAACGCCGTGGAAAAAGTAAGTCCATACGGCCTGAAAGAGGTCAATGTTTACGCGCAAGGCATTGGTTCGGGGCGAGAATCGGCTATCCGATCCCTGAACGCCAATGGCATCAACGTGCTTTCCATTAAGGACGTGACGCCGTTGCCGCATAATGGCTGCCGCAAACCAAGGCCGAGAAAAATGTAAGCTTCTATGTCTAAATATATTGGTTCAAAATGCAAATTATGCAGAAGAGAGGGCGAAAAACTTTTTTTAAAGGGAGAGCGTTGTTTTTCCGCAAAATGCGCCATCGTAAAAAGAAATTTTCCGCCCGGAATGCATGGAGCAAAAAGAAAGGCCAGATTAACCGGTTATGGCATTCAACTGAGGGAAAAACAAAAAGCCAAAAGGCTCTACGGTCTTCTGGAGCGTCAATTTAGAAAATATTTTGAAACCGCGAGAAAAAAGAAAGGTTCAACCTCTGAGGTCTTGGTAAAATTACTTGAAATGCGGTTTGATAACGTGATATATCGCCTCGGGTTTGCCACTTCGCGCTCAAAGGCGCGCCAAATGATCGGCCATGGGCTGTTTACGATAAACGGTCGCAAGGTCAATATTCCGTCTTACAATGTTCGGCCTAACGATATTATCAAAATCAAGGAAAACAAAGCCGGTAAAAAGATTTTTGAAAATCTCAAAGATAAATTAAAAAAACACGAAACCCCGAGCTGGCTGCTTCTGGACGCGAAAAAACTTGAAGCCAAGGTTCTCTCTGGACCGGCCGGCGATGAACTTAAACAAATTTTTGACTCAAAGCTTATCGTTGAGTTTTATTCACGCTAATTATTTTATATTTTTATTTATATGGAGAATATACTACTTCCGAACAAGATTTCCATAACCCCGGGAAAAAATAAAAATGAGGCAACCCTGACGGTTGAACCGTGCTATCAAGGATACGGCACAACCATCGGCAACGCCCTAAGAAGGGTCTTACTCTCCTCACTGCCCGGCGCCGCTTGCTATGCCGTAAAAATTAAAAACGCCGAGCATGAATTTTCCACATTGACCGGCGTAAAAGAAGACGCTTTGGAAATTACTTTAAATTTAAAACAATTGCGGCTCAGGGTGTTTAGCGATGAGCCGGTTAGATTAATCTTAAAAGCAAAGGGCGAGGGCGTGGTCAAGGCTAAAGATATTGAAAAAAACGCCGACGTGGAGATTGTAAATTCGGATTTGCATATCGCCCAAATAACGGATAAAAATATTGAACTGGATATGGAAATTTTCGTTAATCGGGGCAGGGGATACGTGCCGATCGAAGAACGGGACAAGTCTTCTTTGGAAGTGGGCACCATCGCTCTTGACGCCGTGTACAGTCCGATTATAAATGTTGGCTACAAGGTAGAAAATACGCGTGTTGGTGAAATCACGAACTACGATAAATTAATACTAATGCTTGAAACCGACGGCACAATAAAACCGGAAGAGGCGATTGACCAGGTTCTAAAGACTCTCCTGGATCACTTTACCGTGGTTTTAACGCGCGGCGTGCCGCCCAAGCCTGAAATGCCTAATATCGAAATAAAACCGGCCGAAGAGGAAGATAAAAAACCCGAAAAGAAAAAAGCCGTTAAAAAATCAACCAAGAAAAAATAGGTTTTTATGCGTCATCGTAAAAAAAAGACAACCTTGGATAGAAAACGGGAACCAAGAATGGCTATGTTGCGCAATCTTGCGACCAGCGTGATTTTGTATGAAAAAGTAAAAACCACCAAGGTAAAGGCTAAAGCCGTACAGCCTCATGTTGAAAAAATGATTACCCTGGGAAAAAAGAATACCCTGGCCGCTCGAAGGCAGGCGCATAAATTTTTTTATATTGAAAATCCGGTCAAAAAAATTTTTGATGAATTGGCCCCGAGATATAAAGACCGCCATGGCGGTTATACGCGCGTCACGCGAATAGGCACAAGGCGCGGAGACACGGCCGAGATGGTACTATTGGAATTATTAAAATAATCCATGAAGAAAGAGATTCAAAGACAAATACACAAGATAGACGCCCAGGGGAAAATACTGGGTCGTCTTAGCACGGAAATCGCCTCATTGCTTCAGGGAAAAGGCAAACCTGAATATCAGCCTAATACCGACATTGGTGATTTTGTGCATGTGCTCAATGCTGATAAAGTTAAAATCACCGGCAAAAAACTTGAGCAAAAGAAATATTACCGGCATTCGCGCCATGCCGGCGGTTTGAAAACAATCGCCATTTCAAAATATAAGGAAGAAAATCCAACCTTTATATTAAAACATGCGGTAAACAAGATGCTTCCTAAAAATAAACTTCGTACCGCCAGAATAAAACGCCTGGTGTTTGTTAAGAAATAATTATGCTAAAACAAAAAGGACAATCAATTTTATTAGTGGTCATTATTACCGCGGTAGTCACCGCTATTATTGTCGGTACCGGAATCTATTCTTGGCAAAAAATAACTGTCAAAGATTTAGCATTATCCCAACCGGAAATAATTGATACGGGGGAGACTACACAAGGAATTCCGGTTCAAGAGACAGAAGAAACTGCTGAACCTGAAACTGTTCCAATTAAACTTGTTGATAGCCCAATAAGCGGTGCTATTATAGAGGAAAGTTATCACTATCGACACGGTGAGCCAGACGGTTTTAGATCAATTATTACCGGGGGCTTGACCTGGATGAATAGACAAGCCATTGCCGAACTTTATGGAAATAAAGAAGTAATTGAAAGTTTTTATTCACCTGAACACCCTACCGACAAGAATATTTTATTCATTTCAACGAGTGATGCCCTTTCAGCGCATTTCGCCGATCTCCAGAAGAATATAAATAGAATTTACACATACAATATTGAAAGTGGGGAATTAACAAAAATATATGAAGAACAAAACCCATTATTGCTAAGGACAATGGGAATTGAAGGATCAAAGTTAATATTGATGTATGATGGAGCCGATAATTCACCCGGGCCTTGCTATTCAACTTGGTATAACAATAAAGAAAATTTTGTTTATCTCGAACTCGCTGACATTGAAAATGGTTTAGTGTCTTACGTCGTGCCACAATATAAGCTCGACGAAGGGGAAGAGGAAATAAACGAATG
>JAHJFT010000071.1 GCA_018824325.1 Patescibacteria group bacterium | reverse complement strand
TTATTTTTATATTTTTATGATTTTATATTTTTAAAACTATGAAAAAAATAGTACAAAATATCTTGGGATTCTTGGCCAAACAAATTATTAACAAGTACAAGCCCAAAATTATCGGCATTACCGGTTCCATGGGCAAGACTTCGTCCAAGGAGGCGGTTTTCGCGGTTTTGTCGGCCAAGCATCGGGTGAGGAGAAATATTAAGAACTATAATAACGAAATTGGCGTGCCCTTGACCGTAATTGGCGAATCTTCGGCCTTGAAGTCAGTCTGGCGCTGGTCGGGTATTTTTTGGCGCGCTCTTCAGCTTTTGATATTTAAGGATGAGGCATATCCGCAGATTCTGATTTTGGAGATGGGCGCGGACCGGCCCGGGGATATTAAGTATCTTACGAACATGGCGCGATGCGATGTCGGCGTGGTCACCACGATCGCGCCGGTTCACGTGGAATTTTTCAAAGACATTAAAGGCGTTATCCGCGAGAAGCAGATCATGGTTGACCATCTGGCGCATGACCGTTTGGCGATTTTAAATTACGACGATAGAAATGTTTGGGAAATGAGCCGGGGCGTAAAGACAAAGGTATTAAGTTTTGGGTTTTTCGAGGGCGCGGACATACGGGCGGTTGAATATTCAAATAAATTCATTCCGGACCAGGCGCGGCCAGAAACCGAGATTGCCGGCGTAACCTTCAAATTAATTTATAACGGCAACGTGGTGCCGGTCAATCTTCCGGCGGTTTTGGGCAAGGCGCATGTCTATGCCGCTTTGGTGGGCGCGGCTTGCGGCATTCATTTTGGCGTGAATCTGGTGGATATTGCCGAGGCGCTTAAAAATTATCAAGCGCCGCGCGGCCGGATGAGAATCATAAAAGGCATTAAAAATACCTGGCTTTTGGATGATACCTACAATGCTTCGCCCTTGGCCACGCTTACGGCCATTCACGCGTTGGCCGAGCTTGGGATTTATGAATCGGGCCGGCGTTGGGCCGTGTTGGGCGACATGCTTGAGCTGGGCAGTTTTACGGAAAAAGGGCATTTTGACGTGGGCAAGAGAATCGGGGAGATGGGCATTGATTATTTAGTCACGGTCGGAGAAAAGGCCAAGGACACGGCCAAAGCGGCGCAAGAGCATGGAATTTCTCAAGACCACATCTATTCTTTTGGCTCTTCGCCCGAAGCGGGCAGGTTTTTGCAGGACAGAGTTCAGGAAAACGACGTTATTCTGGTCAAAGGCTCGCAAGGCATGCGCATGGAGCAGATTGTTAAAGAGCTTATGGCCGAGCCGCTGGCCGCCGGCGACCTTCTCTGCCGGCAGGACGAGACATGGCTGAAGAAGTAGGTTCTTAAATTTATAAAATTATAAAAAATCTACGAAACTACGAATCATCCCGAGTATACGAATCCATGATGAATGTTCAATGTTTTTAAGCATGTTCGAAAAATTATTCGTATATTCGCCACGAAGTGGTCCCTTTGGGATAAAAAATTCGTAATTTCGTAGATGGCAAAATAATTTTGTAGACGTGCTAATATTGTGCATCCCTGGCCCCATCGTCTAATGGCTAGGACACATGGTTCTCAACCATGCAACAGGGGTTCGACTCCCCTTGGGGCTACCATGAAATTGTCAGGGGTTCGCCGGGTCATACGACCCGGCGCCCAGTCGCATGACTGGGCGACTCCCCTTGGGGCTACCATGAAATCGTCCGTTATTTGTCGGGTCGCTTGACAGTCTTTTTTTAATATTTTATACTACAAATACCGACCGTCGGTATGTAAATAAGCTAAAATATGCCTTGGGCAAAAGACCACAAGACCAAGCAAAAATTGATTCGCCAGGCTTTGGATTTGTTTTATAAAAACGGGTTTGAGAACACCTCTATTGAGGCCATTGTTAAGCAGGCCGGCCTTTCCAAGGGCGCGTTTTTTCATTATTTTGGCTCAAAACAGGCCTTGCTTGAGGCAATCGCGGAAAAATATACGGATGAGATATTCCGAATCATGCGGAAAATCGCGGACCAACCCGGACTTGACGCGGCCGAGAAATTCAATAAGATTATCGTACAGGGCAAGCGCCACAAAATAACGCACAGCCGGGAGTATAAAAAAGTGGGCTTGATTCTCTATGACCACCGGAATATCAGGTTTCAGCATCAAATTTTGGACCGCATGACCGAAAAAACTATCCCGCCGATTGAACAAATCATCAGACAGGGCGTAAAAGAAGGCGTTTTTGAGGTTGAATACGCGGAAGAGACGGCGGACGCGTTTGTCAGATTCTTGTTCATGATGCGCGAGCCGTTAATGAAGCTGATGAAGAGCGACATTAAGGCGGATGATTTTGCCCAAATCATTGAGCGCAAGATAAGGTTTTTTGAGAATATTATGAACCGAATTTTGGGCGCCAAGCCGGGCACGGTCAAACTGCCCAAGATAAACAAAACCTTGATAAAATTAGTGAAAGTTTTCGTTAAATAAGCTATAATATTAGAAATATGGTTTTAAAGAAAATCTTCAGGCCCAGAAATATAATTATTTTAATTATCGTGCTGGCCGTGGGCGGTTATGTGGCGGCGCAGATTTTTGTATTGGGTAAAAAGGAGGCTGGCTATGACACGGTCAAAGCGGCCAAGGGAGACATTGTTCAAACCGTGGAGGCGACCGGCACGGTCAAGGCGCTGGCCGAGGTTCAGCTCGCTTTTGAAGCGAGCGGCACTTTGGCGTCAACCACGGTGGAGGTGGGCGATTTTGTTGTGAAGAATCAGACCATGGCCGAACTTGATAATGAGAGTTTGCGGCTGGAGGCGAATCAGGCAAAAGCGGCTTTGGATTTGGCGTTGGCCAATCTTAATTTAAAGGTTGTTGGCGAAACGGCTCAAGCAATCAATGTTTCCGAGGCGGACGTGGCAAAGGCCGGGGCAACGCTTGATAACGCGGAAATTTCTTTGGACAAGGCCGAGCTTGATTATGAAAACGCGAGAATAACAACGCAAGATTCCGTAGACGCGGCCGAGCTTAGTCTGGCCGCGGCCGCCAACACGCTGGCGAGCAAACAGGCGGCCCATGACAACACGCTTTTGTCCAATGCCGAAGATTTGAAAGACACTTATGAAGACACGGTTGTTATTTTAGAGGGCGCGCTTTCAACCATGACCACGGCGCTTACTGACGTAGATAATATTTTGGGGGTTGACGACCCGTCGGCCAATGATGTTTTCGCGAGATATCTGTCAGTTTTAGATTCGGCGGTTATGCCGGTCGCGGTAATTTCGTATAATTCATCCAAGGAAAAAAAAGACGCGGCTCAAGCCGTGATCAATACCCTGTCTATCGGCTCGGATTATGACGTTATTCTTACGGCGGCTGATTTGGCGATTGACGCGCTGGATCAGATACATCAATGCTTAACCGACACAAGAGAGGTGCTTGATAATACGATTACCGGCGCCGATCTTACGCTAACCGAGTTGAATGCCAAGAAGACAACCCTTGATACCGACCTTATTTCAATAAATACCAAGCAAACAAGCGCTTTGACGCAAAAACAGGCGATTGAGGCCTTGGATATCACGAACAGCGGCGCCTTGAACACGTCCGCGGAAACTTTAAACGCGGCGCAAGACGCCTATGACCAGGCCGTGAAAAATTTGGAAACCGTGCAAAATACGGCCAACACCACGTTAGCCGTTTACGCGGCCGCGGTTGATTCGGCCGAGGCGAGCGTGAGCATTCAGCAGGCCGCGCTTGACGCGTCCGAAGCGGCTTTGGCTCTGAAGCAGGCAAGTCCGCGGGGGGTTGACTTGGCGCCGCTTCAGGCCCAGGTTAAGAGCGCCGAGGCGGCTTACAGTCTGGCGCTTAATCGTTTGGAAAATTCTCAAATAATTTCACCGGCCAACGGCATCGTGACAAAGATAAATTATGACGTGGGCGAGCGGGTCGCGGCAAACGCCACGGCCATCGTGGTGTTGGCCACCGACCTTTTCAATGTTGAAGTGGATATTCCGGAAACTGACATTACCAAGATTAGCGCGGGAGATTTTTCCGAAATCACGCTGGACGCGTTTGGCGACGACATGATGTTTGTCGGCGAGGTCATAGAGATTGAGCCGGCTGAAACGCGGATACAGGATGTTGTTTATTATCAGGTTAAGGTTAAAATTGAATTTACCACCGAGCAAGCGGTAAAGAACGGCATGACCGCCAACGTGATTATAAAAACGGATGAGAGAAAGGGCGTTTTAGTGATTCCGCAAAGAAGCGTGATAATGAGAAACGGCGACAAAATTGTTCGCGTGCTCAAAGACGGCGAAATAATTGAAAAAATACCGGTTTTGGGTTTGCGCGGAGACGATGGCTTCACCGAAGTGGTAAACGGCATTGACGAAGGGGATGAGGTGGTGACGGCGGTGAGGGAAGAATAATATTTTAAATCCAAAATCCTAAATCCTAAATCCAAAACAATATCAAATGCTCGAAATCCAAAATTCAAAACAATTATATTTCTGGAATTAGCCAGTTTGTTTTGAATTTTGAACATTTGGATTTTGGATTTGTTTAGGATTTTGTGCTTAGGATTTTGGATTTCAGAGTTTTGGATTTAGGATTTCTTTATTAGGTAAATGTTAATATGGAAAATGCTTCACTAATAAGCATTCGCGACATAAAAAAAAGCTATATCAACGAGGAGGTGGAAACCAAGGTTTTGCATGGCATAAGCTTTGATATTCAGGAAGGCGAATTCGTGGCTATTATGGGGCCGTCCGGTTCGGGAAAATCAACGCTCATGCACATACTCGGTTTTCTAGACCGGCCCACTTCAGGGTCTTACTCGTTTCGCGGCAAGGACGTGAGCAAATTTTCAGACGATGAGCTCGCGGAAATGAGAAGCAGTGAAGTGGGTTTTGTGTTTCAGGCGTTTTTTCTTTTGCCCCGAACCACGGTTTATGAAAACGTGATGCTCCCTTTGGTTTACACGAAATTTCCTTCGGACAAGAAAGATAAAATGGTGCGCCAGGCGATTGAGGCGGTCCAGCTTTCTCATCGCGTAAATCATACTTCAAATCAGCTTTCGGGCGGAGAAAAGCAAAGGGTGGCCATGGCCAGAGCGATTGTTAATCAGCCGTCCGTGGTTTTCGCGGACGAGCCCACCGGCAACCTTGATTCAAAATCGGGCCAGCAGGTCATGCTGCAATTGCAGGAATTAAACGAAGCCGGTCGGACAATCATTTTAGTTACCCATGAAAAGTACACGGCCGAACACGCCAAGCGCATTATATACGTGCGCGACGGATTGATAACTTCGGACACGACGGTGAACGCGAGACATGACGCGCACGATGGAGAACTACTTAAATAGCTTGTAGCTTGTAGCTTGTAGTTTCAGGACGGTTATAAGCTACTAGCTACAAGCTACAAGCTAGTATTATGATTTTAAGAATTTCCGCGAAAATTGTCATGAACGTGGTCCGCCAAAGCAAGATGCGGGCTTTTTTGACCATGCTCGGCATTATTATCGGTATTGCCGCGGTGATTTTGGTTGTTTCGGTGGGCGCCGGCGCGCAGAGTTTGATTTTAAATCAGATCAAAAGCATGGGCACGGATTTGATCAGCATTATGCCCGGGGGCTCGGAAGAAGAGGGTCCGCCGGCCGCGGTTATGGGCATTACCATTACGACTTTAACATATGATGACGCCAAGGCATTGGTTGACTCGGCGCGCGCCCCTCATGTCGCGGCCGTGGCGCCGATTGTCCAAGGGGTGGCAACTTTTACTTGGGGCAGTAATAAATATGATGGCAATTTTATGGGTACTTCACATGCCTTTCTTGACGTGGAGGACTATGAGGTGGCTCAAGGCAACTGGTTTATGGATTCGGACGAGAAATCTCTGGCCCAAGTGGCGATTCTGGGCAGTGAAGTGAAAAAGCAGTTATTCGGCGATTCAAACGCGATTGGCGAAAAAATAAAATTTCAAAAAAAGAGTTTTCGTATAATCGGCGTGATGGAGGAAAGGGGAGTGAGCGGCTTTACCAATTATGATACATATGTTTATGTTCCGGTGACCACGGCGCAAAAACTTCTTCTGGGTATAAATCATATTTCCATGGCCCGCGCCAAGGTTGATAATGAGGCCTATATTGACCAGTCGATCGAGGACATCTCCTATATTTTGCGCGACCGGCACGGTATTGTCGACCCAAAGCAGGATGATTTCACGGTTCGTTCGGCCAAGCAAGGCCTTGAAGTGATTGGCGGGGTCACGGATTCATTGAGATTTTTCCTGGCGGCGATTGCCGGCATCGCTCTTTTGGTCGGGGGCATCGGCATTATGAACACAATGCTGGTCGCGGTCAAAGAGCGCATTCATGAAATCGGCATCAGAAAAGCAATGGGCGCGAAAAATCGCGATATTTTGATGCAATTTTTGCTGGAATCAATTTTTTTCACGTTGCTTGGCGGAGTGGTCGGAATAATTATCGGCGCGGTATTTTCCACTTTGGTCGCCGTGGTCGTGCGCTATCTCGGCTATGACTGGGATCTTTTAATCTCCCTTAATTCCGTTTTAATCGCTTGCGGCGTGTCCGTGGTAATCGGCCTTATTTTCGGCGTTTATCCGGCCCAAAAAGCGTCCAAGCTTGAGCCCATGACCGCGTTGAGATACGAATAAGATTAATATCAAAAATCAAATCTCAAAAATTAAAAACATCACCGCCTTTGGCGGGACCCCGCCGTGGCGGTGGCGCCCGTAGGCGGTGG
>JAHJFT010000070.1 GCA_018824325.1 Patescibacteria group bacterium | reverse complement strand
AATTCACCTTTTGGGCCCTTGACCATTATGGTATTACCCTCAATCTTTGCCTCAACGCCCTGGGGTAAATTTATTGGTTGTTTTCCGATTCTGGACATAAAAATTAATATATTTCACAAATTATCTCACCGCCCAAATGCTTGGCCCGCGCTTGCTTCTCGGTCATTAAGCCCTGGGGCGTGGAAACTATGGCAAAACCTCGACCGCCCAACACACGGGGCAGTTTGTCGTTTTTGGAATAAATTCTTCGGCCCGGCTTGCTTATTCTCTTAATGCTCTCGATGCTGGGCTTGCCCTCTTCGTACTTAAGCTTTATCTTAATTTCCTCGCGCTGATTTTTCACCTTCTCTACCTTCTCGATGTATTTTTCCGCAACAAGAATATTGGCAATGGCAAACTTAATGTTTGAGTAAGGCACCAAAACCTCGCCCTTACGAACCATAAGGGCGTTTCTAATTCTTGTTAACATGTCGGCGATTGGATCTGTAAACATAGTCTATAAAATTAATTACCAACTTGATTTTGTCACGCCGGGCACCTGCCCCCGGTTAGCCAACTCCCTGAAACAAATTCTGCATAAATCAAAATCTCTCATATAGCCACGCTTGCGACCACAACGCCAGCATCGACGCACAACGCGCGTGCTATACTTTGGTTTTTTCTTTGATTTTGCGATTTGAGCTTCTGTTGCCATAGTATTATACCCCGCACCTTTTAGGCGAAAGGCGCCCTAGCGCCTAACGAATACAGAGATGGTGCTAAATTTATTATAATAATTCAATAATTAAAGACGATTAACTGCTTTCTGTTAATTAAATCGTCTAAAAGGTGCGGGGTATTATGATTTAAATGGAAAACCTAAATATTTTAACAAAGCCAACCCTTGCTCGTAATTTTTAGCCGTCGTGGTAACTGTCACCTCAAGCGGGTGAACCGTTTGGATTTCTTCGACCTTAACCTCGGAAAAAGCGTGGGATTCACGTATGCCAAGCGACATATTGCCGTTCTTGTCAACTATCTTCGGCGCGATCCCCCGAAAATCCCTCACCCGAGGCAACGTCACACTGATAAGCCTCTCAACAAAATCATACATCCTCGCCCCGCGTAAAGTAACCTTCATGCCTACGTCCATCCCTTTTCTGATTTTAAAACTCGAGATGGATTTTTTTGCTTTCGTTTTAATCGGTTTTTGACCGGTAATTTCTACCAGGGTTTTTTCCACCGCCTCTATAAAATTGGAATCCTTTAGCCCCTTTCCCAATCCAACGTTAACCGTCACTTTCTCAAGCCTTGGTACGGCCATGCTATTTTTAAATTCAAAATCTTGCATCAATTGAGGCACAACCTGCTTTTTATAAAAATCTTTTAATCCCATAATATTATTGTTTATTCAATCAGCTCTTTACATTTTCGGCACATTCTTACTTTCTTCTTTTTCTTCTCTATAACCAAAATCTTATGACCGATTCTAGTCTGACGATTGCACTTCGGACATATGAGCTCGGCGTTGGACGCTGAAATGGCGGCCGGAAAATCAACTTTTTGACCTTTCTCACCCTGACGTTTGGGCCGAACGTTTTTTATCATAATATTTCTGTCCTCAATCACCAGACGGTCCCTTTCTGGAAAAATTTGAATAACCTTTCCGGTCTTACCCTTGTCTTTGCCCACCAATATCTTCACTTTGTCTCCTTTTTTTATCTTCATATTGATAATTTTATAAAACCTCCGGGGCAAGTGAAACAATCTTGGTGAATCCTCCACCTCTTAACTCGCGCGCCACCGGACCAAAAATCCTGGTTCCTCTTGGCTCCTTGGTTTTTTTATCAACGATAACCGCCGCGTTATCATCGAAACGAATATAAGTGCCGTCAGCTCGACGCATTTCTTTTTTCGCCCTCACGAGCACCGCGTGAACCACATCTCCCTTTTTAACCGTTGCCCTGGGTATTGCTTCCTTGACTACACAGGTCGCAATATCCCCCAATCGCGTATACCGTTTTTTATATCCGCCAAGTACTTTAATTACCTGGAGCTTTCGTGCTCCAGTATTATCGGCTACTTTTAACATTGAACAATTTTGCACCATAGAATTTTTATAATGGAGAGATTTAGCTTAATTTAGCCACCAACCTCCATCGCTTATCGCGGCTCAACGGACGACATCCAATAAAGATAACCTTATCCCCAACCTTTATGTCCGGCAAAACCGAATGAACTTTATAACGCTTACTAACCTTTATCCTTTTGCCATACTTTGGGTGGATGCGAGTTCGATCAACCTGAACAACAATGGTTTTTTGCATTTTCGTTGAAACAACGGTTCCGGTCCATTGTCTTTTTATTTGTTTTTTCTGCTCCATAAATTAAATTTATTTTTTTTCTATGTCCTTTTGACGCTCTTTCTGAATAGTCAAGATCCTGGCAATCTGTTTTCCGTGCTTGCGGATATCACGAATCGCCTTATATTGTCGGGACGAAACCTTGAATTTTAATTCTCTCAGCTTTTCGCGCCCCTCGGCAAGCATTTTTTTGAGTTCTTGGTCGTTTTTCTTTCTTAACTCTTTTAATTCCATACTACTCTTTTGTTATAAATTTAGTTTTAATCGGAAGTTTGTAAGAAGCGCGCCGCATGGCCTCGCGTGAAAGCTCAAGCGAAACACCATCCAGCTCAAACAAAACCATACCCGGCTTAACCACCGCCACATAATGGTCCACCGCTCCTTTGCCGCCGCCCATCGGCACCTCCGATCCTTTCTTCGTGACCGGCTTATCCGGAAAAATTCTTATCCAAATCTTTCCACCACGTTTAATAAAATGCATCATCGCGCGCCTTGCCGCTTCAATCTGCCTTGAGCTTACCCACGCATGACTCATTGATTTTAAACCACAACTGCCAAAAGCAAGCGAGGTCTTTCGCGAAGCAGAACCCTTGCCACGCGATCTCCCTTTATGCGATTTTCTATATTTTACTTTTTTGGGAATCAACATACTAAGCTTTTTTTAGAAACGGACTGGCTTTTTTTTCTTCAAAAATTTCTCCCCGGTATATCCAAACCTTGACTCCGATGGTTCCGTAAATCGTCTTGGCTATCTTATATACATAATCAATATCGGCCCTTAAATTATGAAGTGGTATCTTACCCCAAGAAAGGGTTTCGCATCTGGCAATCTCAACGCCGTCAAGTCTACCCGACAATCTTACTTTAACGCCGAGCGCGCCGGCTTTCTGCACGCGGTCTATCGCCACCTTCATGGCTCGCCGATAGCGTATTCTTTTTTCAAGATCCATAACAATTTGTTCTGCGACAATCGCCGCGGAAAACGACGGCTTCTGAACCTCTTGAATATTTATATTGATAACCGTTTTTGTGCCCGGAAAAAATTCATCCTTGATCCGTTTCTTCAATTCATCCACCCCGGCCCCGGAACGACCGATAATAAGGCCCGGCTTTGCGGTATGAATAACCACGGTAATCGCGTTTCTTGAACGCTCAATTTCCAATTTATCAACCGCGCTCTCCTTCAGCTTGGTATCTAAAAAATCCTGGATTTTTATATCCTCTTGAAGCGACTTTTTATAATCTTTCTTCTGAAACCACTTGGACGTCCACGTGGCTCCCGCTTGATTAAGTCGAAAAATTCTTGGATGTACTTTGCGTCCCATAATTATTTCTTCTTAATTGTCCGCGCTTTTTTTAAATTTAGTCTCCGGGGAAGACTTTTTTTCGCCCGCTACCTTTAGCACTTTAGTCTTTTTCGTCTTTTTAACCTTGTCCACCGACGCCTCTATCTCATCGAGTACAATGGTAAGATGGGTTGATCTTTTTTTTATGCCCGCGCCTCGACCCATTGCCCGCGCCCGCCATCTCTTAAGCACTGGGCCGCCGTCAGCGGTTATTTTTTTTATCAATAGATTATCCCTCTTCAAATTAAAATTATGCTCGGCATTGGCAATGGCTGAATTTAACAATTTTATCACCGGAAACTTGGCCGCTTTTTTGGAAAATTTCAACTGCTCAAGGGCCTTGGCCACCCTTTCACCCCGCACCATATCAATAACCAACCTAATCTTCTTAGGCGATGTCCTTAAAAATCTAGCTTTTGCTTTAACTTCCATATTTTAAATTATTTTTTTGGTTCAACCGAACCCGTGGCCGCTTCGGCCTGCTTCTGTTCGATTCCTTTTTGTATTCTACCGCCATGCCTCATGAACTTCCTTGTTGGCGAAAACTCGCCGAGCTTATGGCCGACCATGTCTTCAATAATTAAAACCGGAATGTGTATCTTGCCGTTGTGAACACCAATGGTAAATCCGACCATCTCTGGGGTAATGGTTGAAGCGCGAGACCACGTCTTTATCACGGTTTTGTCTCGTGGCTGAAACTTGGATATTTTCTTAAGTAATTTGGGGTCAGTAAACGGACCCTTTTTTAGACTTCTGCTCATAAATTATTGTCTTGTTCTCCTCTTTTTACTCACTCTTTTTTTAATAATCAGTCTGTCCGATGATTTTCGTCTTCTTGTTTTTACCCCAAGCGCCGTTTTGCCCCAAGGAGTCTTTGGGTGCTTCATGCCGATCGGACTTCCGCCCTCGCCTCCACCATGCGGATGATCCACCGGATTCATTGCCTTACCGCGTACCGTTGGCCTTATCCCCCTCTTGCGCATTCTACCGGCCTTTCCCCATCTAATTAGTTTCCAGTCAGGATTTGAAACCTGGCCAATGGTTGCCATACAATCTTCCGATATAAGTCTTACTTCGCCCGAGGGCATCTTAATCTGAACATACCCGCCTTCAAGAGACTGGACTACGGCCGAATCGCCCGCGCCGCGCACAAGCTTGCCGCCTCCACTGGGTATAAGCTCGATATTATATACCGGCATACCGAGCGGAATATGTTTCAACGGATAACGATTCCCTGACTTTATCTCACCAAGCACTTTTGAGCAAACAATTTGATCACCGACCTTCATGTCTATCGGCGCGAGAATATATGACTTTACCCCGTCCCGATAAGCAATCATGGCAATCCTTGCGCCGCGATTTGGGTCATACTCAATGGACTTTACTTGAGCCGGAACATCAAATTTCATCATTTTCCAATCAATCTGTCTGATATAGCGTTTTGTTCCTCCACCCTTATGCCGCACGCTTATTGTCCCCTTGGTTCGGCCGGCCTTCTGTTTCTTGATGAGCCTGAGTGAACGCTCGGGCTTAGTTTTTGTTACATCTTTAAAACTCTGCACAGTGGAAATGCGCCGGCCCGGTGACGTTGGTTTGTATCGTTTTATTCCCATATTTACTAGCTTCTTAGCTTATTAGGATTTAGGACGGTGGTCGCCCTGTCTATTGTTTTACATTATTTATTATTTTTCCTTTATAGGATTTTACCAAACAATTAAGTTATCACTTGAATATATAGTTTGACTTTCAACTTTTCTAACAAACCAATAAGCTAGGAAGCTAGTTAAACTCCTTCATAAATTTCTATCTTCTCTCCCGGCTCAAGCGTGACAATAGCTTTTTTCCAATCCTTTGTCCGGCCGTAAGCTCGGCCAAAACGCACGCTCTTTCCCGACGTATTGATAATATTGACATCCTTAACCCTGACGTTAAAAACTTTTTGCACCGCCTTCGCCACCTCCACTTTATTCGCCCGCGGAGAAACCACAAAGATATATTTGCCCTGCGAAGCGAGCAACGAGGCTTTTTCCGAAACCATCGGCTTAATCAAATACTTATAAGCAAATCCGGTGTCCATCTTTTTCGCCACCGGTTTTATCACCGCGTCCTTTTTCGGCTTTGCCTCTTTTTTTTCTTTCTTATCTTTCTTGCTCTTGTCTAAAATCTTGGTGGCAATTTGTTTTTTCCCGACCTGCTTCTCTTTGAATTTTTTAAATTTATCCAAAATCCCCATATATTATTTTTTTAACGCGTAAAGCTCGTCTACCGTTTCAAGAGCGGATTGTAAAATCACAATCTTCGAATAATTCAAAACATCAATTATATTCAAATTATTTGCGCCAATAACCCGTAACCAGTCAAGGTTGTACGCCGCCTGCATAATTTTTCTATCCGGCTTATCCAAGACTACCAAAACCTTCCTGCCAATTGGAATTAATTTAAAAATCTTTGCTAATTTGCCCGACTTGGCTTGGTCCAGCTTGCACGCTTCAAGCAAAATAATGCCTCCTTCTTTGGCTCTCTCTGAAAGAGCGACAAGTAGCGCCTTTTTTTTGACTTTTTTGTTTATTCTTTTTTCAAAAACCCTGTCCTTGGTTGGTCCGAACGTCACTCCGCCGCCCACCCAAATCGGTGAACGGATCGAACCGTGCCGAGCTCGTCCCGTGCCCTTCTGCCGCCAAGGCTTTCGGCCACCGCCCCTTACTTCTCCGCGTCCCTTGGTGTGGGCATATGGCCTCCGACGTCCCGCCATTGCCGCAATTACCGCCTCGTATAAAAGCTGCTCATTCATGGGAACGGCAAAAACCTCGGGATTTAATTTCACCTTTTTAATCTTTTTTCCTTCCTGATTGTAGAGTTCGGCTTCTGCCATATTGATTATTCACACTTTATTTCAACCAAAGAATGCCTCGATCCGGGCACCGCGCCTTTTAACGCAATCTTATTTTCTTTTTCATCCACCGCAATTACTTCCAAATTTTTTACGGTAACGCGCTGATCGCCCATGTGTCCTGGCATCCTGGCACCGGGAAAAACCCGCGCCGGATCAGTCGCTCCGATCGAACCGGGCATTCTTAACTGATCTTTGTGGCCATGACTTGCCGGACTGCCGGAAAAACCGTGCCGCTTGACCACGCCCTGAAAACCACGCCCCTTGGACACGCCCGAGACCACAACCTTTTCTCCGGGTCTAAAGATGGAGACGTTGATTTCTTGAGCGCGCTTATAATTCTCCGGATCGGAAACTCTAAACTCGGTCAAATATTCAAACTTTGACAAATCTTTAACATGCCCGCCCTTGGGCTTATTTAACTTTTTTTTCTCACCACAGCCAAGCTGAACCGCACTATAGCCATCCTTTTTTTCGGTCTTCACCTGCACTACCTGACACGGCGTAGCCTTTATCCAGGTGACCGGCTTTATCACGCCCTTTTCATCCCAAATCTGACCCATTTCAATTTTTTTTCCTAAAATAAATTTCATAGTTTAGATTAAAAAACCAGAAGCCCAAAAACAAAGCGTGCTTTCTTTTCAAGCTTCCAGCCTTCGGTCTGCCCCATTAAAACTAACGGACAAAAGGCAATTTTAAAAATATTTAAATATTGTAATTATCTCCTTTTCTCTGCTTTGAACGTATAAAGGTTTTCCCCCCTCACACCTTTCCGCCGTCGAATTGCCGGCGCGAAGCGCCACGGCGGAAAGGTGTGAGGGGTAGGATCTTTCTTTATATTCCAAAGAAAAGATGCTACATCTTGATTTCAATGTCAACCCCGGCCGGAAGATTCAAGCTCATGAGAGAATCGATCGTTTTTGGGGTCGGCTCAACAATATCAATCAACCGCTTGTGCACCCTCATCTCATACTGCTCTCTCGAATCCTTATGAACAAAGGTCGAACGGTTGACCGTATATTTTCTTTTTTCAGTCGGCAGAGGAACCGGACCAATGACCTGGGCTCCGGTTCTTTCCGCGGTTTCCAAGATCGTCAACGTTGACTGATCAATTATCTTATTATCGTAAGCGCGGATTTTAATCCTAATTCTCTGCTTTATTTCTTCGTCTTTTACTTTCTTTTTTGTCGCTTTTTCTTCTGTCATGTTTAAAGATCAAATTTCATTAATATCCACCCCCGCACCTTTTAGATAATTTTTTTTGGCAGAGAGTCGAGCCAATCGTCATCAATTAAATCATTTATGATAATTTCAGGATGTCCTTATCTATTGGGCGCGGGAAACGCCATTCATCTAAAGGGTGCGGGGGCAGAATATATTTTACTTTATTATTTTAGTAACAACGCCTGAAGCAACGGTTTTACCGCCTTCACGAATGGCAAATCTCTGCTTTTCTTCAAGCGCGATCGGAACAAGTAATTTAATCTTAAGATTTACCGTATCGCCCGGCATCACCATCTCAACCCCATCCGGCAACTCCACTTCGCCGGTCACATCGGTCGTGCGAATATAGAATTGAGGCTTATAACCCTTAAAGAACGGCTTGTGTCGGCCGCCTTCTTCCTTGGTCAATGTATATACCTCGCCTTCAAATTCCGTATGCGGCGTCACGCTGCCCGGAGCGACCAGCACCATACCTCTTTTTACTTCCTCCTTCTTGGTACCGCGCAAAAGAACACCCGCGTTATCGCCCGCTTGCCCCTGATCCAAGAGCTTGTTAAACATTTCAATGCCCGTGACCACGGTTTTCTGGGTTTCGCCAAAACCAACAATCTCAATCTCCTCGTTAAGCTTTACGATCCCGCGCTCGATTTTCCCGGTAACAACCGTGCCCCTGCCTTCAATTGAAAAGATATCTTCAATCGGCATAAGAAACGGCTTATCCGTCTCGCGCGTCGGCTCTTCGATATTTTCATCAAGCGCCTTAAGCAATTCCAAGATCGGCTTTGCCGCTTCGGCATCCGTAGGATTTTCATAAGCCTTGAGCGCCGAACCGCGAATAACCGGTATCTTGTCCCCGGGAAATTCATATTTCTTAAGTAAATCTCTTACTTCTTCTTCAACCAAATCAATCAATTCCTTGTCTTCCACCTGGTCAACCTTGTTCAAAAATACGACAATTGAAGGCACGCCAACCTGTCTTGCCAAAAGAATATGCTCGCGAGTTTGCGGCATCGGGCCGTCGGCCGCCGACACCACAAGCACGGCGCCGTCCATTTGAGCCGCACCGGTAATCATGTTTTTAACATAATCGGCGTGACCAGGACAGTCAACGTGAGCATAATGTCTGTTTGCAGTAGAATATTCTACGTGTGCTGTTGCAATAGTAATACCGCGCTCCTTTTCCTCGGGAGCGGAATCAATTTGATCCACTGACTTCTCGCTGGCTCGCATGCCTTGAGAAATAAGAACCTTGAGAATAGCCGCGGTCAGTGTGGTTTTGCCATGGTCAACGTGACCGATTGTGCCCACATTTACGTGCGGCTTTGTTCTTTCGAATTTTTCTGCCATATAAAATGACTCCATTCATAGCGGCCTCCGCCCGTTTGGGGAGAGTTTTACCCAGCCGCTAAAATTAAGGTAAATTTAGTTAATTTTTTAAAATTTTGCTATAAAGTATTAAAAATTATAGCACATCTGAAAAATCTTGCAAGTGGCGACAATCCCCCATGGATTGTCTCTATCTATAACAAATAAACCCGCCTCGACTCCGCTAATCTACTCTATGGGCTCAAGATAGAACCTTTCTTCGTCGGAAAGGCCGACATCGTTAAGATTATCTTGCGATTCCATCTTCACGGGATCAAAATCTGAAGCAAGCGCCGCCTCCGGAGCCTGTTCAATTTCGGACTCGCTCTGCTTTAGCGTATCATATGCGCCGTCTGTCTTGGAAATAAGATCCTCATACTCGCTTAAAGACATAATCACATAAGCCTCACCTTCATCCTTGTCCGTGACAATCAGACGATCTCCGGTTTTTTTAATCAAATTTAGAAATTTTTCCCAATTCATAGTTGTTGATTAATTCATAAAAAATTTAAGAATAGCAAGTAAATTTATTAAAAGTGGAATATCCCGCTGGTAGCGGAAGAAATTGGAAAATGGAAACTGGAAATTAAGGATGGTCCTTGCCTAAATTTCCAGTTTCCAATTTCCATTTTCTACTTCTTCTTGCCTTCAATTATTTCCTGCTCCACGTTCTTTGGCACTTCGGCATAATGTTCAAACTCCATTGAATAACTGGCTCGACCCTGGGTAGCGGAACGAAGGCTGGTGGCATAACCGAACATTTCAGACAACGGCACTCGCGCGTCAACCACCTTCATCTGGCCGCGATCGCGCATTTCTTGAATTTTGGCTCTTTTTGAATTCAAGTCGCCAATCACCTCGCCCATAAATTCCTCGGGCATGATAACCTCAATCTTCATAACCGGCTCAAGAAGCACCGGGTTTGCCCGCTTAACCGCAGCTTGAAACGCCATTGAACCGGCAATCTTAAAGGCCGCCTCAGATGAATCAACGTCGTGATACGAACCGTCATAACATACCGCCCTTACGTCAATCACCGGATAGCCGGCCAGCACGCCCTTGTCCATGGCCTCTTTAATTCCTTTTTTAATGGCTGGCAGATATTCTTTGGGAATAACCCCGCCCTTAATTTCTTCAACATATTCAAATCCTTTGCCCACCTCAAGCGGTTCAACCCTTAGCCAGCAATGGCCGTATTGGCCGCGGCCGCCCGATTGCTTAATATATTTGCCTTCGGCCTCGGCAATTGACCTGATTGTTTCTTTATACGCGACCTGCGGCGTGCCGATATTTGCCTCAACCTTAAATTCACGCTTCATTCTCTCCACCAGAATATCCAAATGAAGCTCACCCATACCCGATATCAAGGTCTGCATTGTT
>JAHJFT010000069.1 GCA_018824325.1 Patescibacteria group bacterium | reverse complement strand
TTGTGTTAATCAAAAATGGCCAAATGTGGATAAGTAGGGTCAGAGGGATCTTCTAGCTCAGCCAGAAGATCCCTCTGACCCTACGAATTCTTCAACGCATCGAATAAACACACCCGCAATAATTTTGCCTAAATAAACCCAATTCATGAGCCTTTTTGTCAGATTCAACCTGTCCGCCCTTCTTTTTCCAGTCCCCGGAAAAAAACTTTATGCCGAATTCCTTGGCCCATTTTTGCCCAATCGCATCTATTATCCGCGCCGGCTTATTTCTGCCAATAGTCAAAGTTGAAGCAAAATATTCATAACCCTGGCGTTTGGCAAAAAGCGCGGTCTGACGCAGGCGAAAATCAAAGCAAACCTCGCACCTCTTGCCGCCTTCGGGTTCATGCTCAAGGCCGCGCACCGCTTCAAGCCAAGATTTAGGGTCATATTCGCCTTCAATTAATTTCAAACCCAGGACTTGAGCCGCCCGTTCGGCCGCCTCAAGCCGGCGTAAATATTCATCTTTTGGGTGGATATTGGGATTAAAAAAATACAAGTCAACCACAAAATCTTTAGACAACAACTCCGGTATCCATGCGCCGCAAACCCCGCAACAGGTATGGAGCAATAATTTTGGTTTTTCAGATTTCATATTGATAAAATATTAACATGGATTATAAAATAATAAAATGCAATAAAACAAATAAATTCTGTAGAGACGAGGCAATGCCTCGTCTCTACGCGCCCATGTCATTTTACCGTATTTATTTAAAAATCTAGTCCGTCCAAAATAAATAATATTTGTAGAGACGCAAAATCTTGCGTCTCTACAGACGCCACCTTTTGCACGCCCATTTCCAAATCAATAACAATTCAAAAAACACCCTCGCACAGACGCGAATCCGTACGAGGGGTTTTAAGAAGTGAAAAAAGAAGGGGCAAAATGGCGGGGGTCAAATGATAGGGCGGAACGCCAAGCGTCCAAGAGACCAAGGCCCTTTCCAAGGACCAAGTTCTCAAGAACCCAAGCGCCTTACTTGTCCGCCTTAGGCGGACTTGCCAACAACGAGAAACCGACAATGCGGACCGAAGTCGCCCCCAAGCCAGTGCAAGTCCAGGTCGCGCTCGTCAGCGTCCTCATACAGAACAGGCACGTACAGGCGGCCATCAGGGCTGCGCCAGGAAGAGCCCATGGCCACGATGGGGAACTGTCTCTGCTTGTCCAGAAACTTCTTGCCGAAAGCAAGGAGCTCGGCCGGATTGGCCGGCCGGTATCCGGCTTCATCAAGCAGTTTGGATGCTTCTGTCCCCGTGACCATCCGGTCAAACTGGTACAGCTGCAATTTGACTTTTTTCTTTCCCTTGCTCTTCACCGGAAAGTGCTCGACCGTGATGTCCTCGTTCACCCAGTCAAGCTTGCACGCTTCAATCATCTTGGCGAACGGCTGGTCGTAGTCCACCACGACTTCGTAGATATTGACGCTACCGCGTTTGTCCAGATACGGTTGAAAATTGGCCGAGGTAATAAGGCGCCTCTCAACCAATCCCCAAAAATGTTTCATCTGTTTTGGGGTCGGATCTCCTTTTCGCATGATAAAACTCCTTTTTGGCCCGCTGGCGCATAGCTGAAACGTCCGGCTAATTCCGGGCACAGCAACTATATTTGCCCAGCAAGTCAATATTGTGCCGGAAAAATCCGGCAATATAAATGGAACAATATAATAAATGGGATAAAAATTATCCTCCCAAGACTTTTAAATATAACCCATCTTCAAGCTTTTGTCAAGGCTTGCGGCCCTCTTTTTGGCTTATTTTAGCTATTTTTATCAAAGAAAAAAACAAAAAAAAGTCATTGCGAGGAGTTCCCCGCAACGCGGGGACGACGAAGCAATCCCGAGCCCATATTGTACGAACGTCAAAAATGGGTTCGGGATTGCCGCGTCGCTCCCTCCGGTCGCTCCTCGCAATGACACTCATGATGCGCTTACACCCGCACCGTGAGTTTGGAATATTTGTAAACCTTAATCGCAATAATGATTATGGTCACGCCCAGCACAATGAAAATCACACTGACTAGCGCCACCAAAAGCTCGGGAAATATGGCAACCAATATACCCAAGATTACCAGAAACAACCCCTGCAAAAGAAGTGACCAAAAAAGCTGTCTCACTATTTTAAACACGACTTCTACTTTTTCCATATTTTTATGAATTAATTATTATATTACAAGCTCGTAGCTTGTAGCTTGTAGCTTGTAGTGAGACTTCTTTAATGTCCTACAAGCTACAAGCTACTCCCTACAACCTATTCTACCACCACCCCGCTATTGCCCAAAAACGACCAATTTCTTAAAAACCAATCAAAGCTGACATTGCGCCGGCCGCGCAGCGGATCCATTAAAATAACCCTGTCCGGCGAATCCGAATCGCCCTGCCAGCCAATCACCATATAGGCATGCTCCCCACGAAACCCAAGCACCTCGGCGCCTTCGGGCGTTTGCCAAATTAATGCCAAGGGCGCGTCATATAAATTTCCCCAAACCACGAGCGCGTTATCGGCCAAAAGCTGGGCCTTAAGATATTCCCAGTCAGCGCCCCGAAAACTGTGCGCCGGCCGAAAATTAACCGCCACCTCGGCAATCGGCTCCCAATACACGCCATAACCGGTCATGAGCGGCTGACTCGCGTCAATATCGCCCACATAACCCTTGCTCGGATCGCCCCAAATTCCGTTTTTATATTCCATGGGCTCGGCCTGCGGCTGAAGACCGATAAGCTCGGACTCGGTAATATCCACGCCCTTATATAAAAGAACTGACGTCAAGCTCGCGATTTCACAGCTCAACCTGTGTTCCTGTCGATGGAACGGTACCGGCATCTCAAAGCCAAACGAAACATCCTGCTCGCTCGTCACCACTTGCCCGCGCTCCACCTGAACCAAGACTCCGGACTTCATCCATTTTGAATAAGCAAACCACTGATTCAATACTTGGCCCGCGCCGTCAAAAATCCGGACATGCGGTCCGCCGCCCGGACCGGCGCCAGTCACGATCTCATCGCGGCCGTCCGAATTCACGTCCCCGACCGCCAAGTTCACTCCGCCGCGAAATCCGGACGCGTAAGCGTTAAACTGGCCCAAGAGCCGGCCCTCAAAACTGAAAATCCGGACATGGGGTCCGCCGCCCGCTCCGGGTGCCACCACGATTTCCCGACTCCCATCCGCATTTAAGTCCCCAATAACCAAAGAGAGGGAGCCGCGCCAATTTGGAAACGCTTGCCAAGACCTCTCCCCGGCCCTAATCACGCCATCACTGACCGTCACCTCGCTTTGCTCAGCCCGACAAATCGGCAAAACAAAAAAGCCAGCTCCAATCACGAGGATAAATAAAAAAATATTTATGGCTACTTTTATTTTTTGCATCTCTTATTAATTATATCATAAATTAATCATAAGTCTACGAATTACAAATGTTTACGAATATACAAATGCCTCTTTAGACGTCCGTATTAGATTGTAGGGACTACGATTTAAACTCAGTCTTGCCATTTTGTATTTGTATATTTGTACTTATTTGTAATTTGTAGACTGGAGGTAAAATGCTATAATACACTCATATGCTCATAAGAGTCGCCACCCTTCTCGTAATTATCCTGATACTAACCCTGATAATTTTTTTGGTTGTTGCCAACCAGATAGATTATTCACGCGGCGAACCCACTTGGGGCATCACCTTCAGCCCGAGTTTTAGCGAGGAGCTTGGCCTTGATCCCAAAGAAGTTTATCTTGACATCCTTGACGACCTCAATGTTTCCCATCTACGCCTGCCCGGCTACTGGAACCGAATTGAAAAAACCCAAGGACAATACGATTTTGAAGAACTTGATTGGCTGGTTGACGAAGCCAGTGCCCGGGACAAGCAAATTATCCTGGTGCTGGGACAAAGACAGCCCCGCTGGCCCGAATGCCACTTTCCAGAATGGGCGGCCGAGCTTTCCGAATCCGCGCGCCAGGAAAAAGTCTTGGAATTGGTGCAAACCGTGGTCAAACGCTACCAAGACAATAAAAATATTTACGCCTGGCAAGTGGAAAACGAGCCCCTGCTCAACCTATTCGGCCAGTGTCCGAAAAGTGATATTGAATTTTTAAAAACAGAGATCAATCGTGTCAAAGCGCTTGACGACCGGCCGATTATCATTTCGGAAAGCGGCGAACTTTCCACCTGGGCGCGCTCGGCAAATCTGGCCGATGTCCTGGGCGTAAGCATGTATAAAATCACCTGGAACAAATATTTGGGCTATCTCTACTATCCCCTGACCCCGGGCTTTTATCATCAAAAAATTGAACTCGTCTCTCCCATGGTTGACGCGGTCATTTGCACCGAACTGCAAGCCGAGCCCTGGGCGCCTGAACACATCAATAAAATGACGGCGCAAGAAATGGAGCAGGCCATGAGCCTGAAAACCCTGGAAAATAATTTGGATATGGCCAAACGCGCCGGCTTTTCCGAAATATATCTCTGGGGCGCCGAGTGGTGGTATTTGATGAAAGAAAAATACGATAACAGCGTCTACTGGGAACGGGCCAAGCTGCTTTGGGAATAACGCCCTTAATAAAATCTAAAAAATAACCCCAGTTGGGGTTATTTTAGTGAAAAGCGTTTCGGTTTGGATAGCCAAAAAAAGACTATTAAAAGGACTACTCCGACGCCGCCCATGACCTGCCAGCAAATGGCTATGTCAAACCACTCGGCCCAAAACCCGGAAAATACCAGTCCGCTCGCCGCGGCCAAAGTGAAAATCATGCCAAAGTAAGAATTTATTGTGGCCCTTGTCTCATCCTCCCATACCAACTCATTAACCCATGTCGCGCGAAGCGGATGAAACATGCCTCGGGGTATTTCATGAATAAATAGAACCGTCATGAACAAACCCCAGCCGCGCGGCACCGGAATAAGTATTATGGTCGCGGCGACAAGCCCCAGCATCAAAACAAACTGCCAAGCCATGCTCTTAAAAATTCCGCAAAATCTGGTTATCAAACAGGCGCCGATAATTGTTCCCAAAATCTGAAAAAATACCGGCAGGCTCGTATCGATTGTATTAAACCGCGCCTCATACAATATGGCCCACTGCATATTAACCGGCTGCACGATCAGGGCGAAAATAAAACTCATGCCGAACAGAAAAGTCAGTTCTCGGTGATTGATAATGATTTTCCTTCCCGCGGCAATATTGCGTTTGAATTCACGCCAAGGGTCAAGGCTCGTCTTATTATCCGGCTCATCGCCATTATTTAGCAAATGCCATAAAACCGCGGCATTCACAAATGACATCATACCGGAAATGAAGAACGGCCATGACAAGCCAAGGCGATAGCCAATCTTCGCGCCCAGCCAAACCATGGCCAAGGTCGCCAGCCGTTCAAGAATATAAGCCCGGTTGAACATTTTGGCATAGCCTGATTTTTTGCCATATCTTCGCAGTTTATTCACGGCCCAGGCCTCAAGCGAGCCGGACTGCAAAGCCGCGGCAAAGGCGCAAACAACCTCGGCCGTGACAAATCCCCAAAATCCGCTGCTCAAAAAATACATAATCAAGGCCGCCCCTTCAATGACCAGCCCGATGACAAAACTTCTTTTATAGCCAAAGCTGTCCGCGTAGCTTCCGGTCGGCACTTCAAACAGAAAAACCCCAATCATGAAAAACATGTTCACCACGTTAATCTCGGCAAAACCCAAGCCCGCGTGCCTGAGCATCAAAACGTAAACGCCGAAAGTCATGGTTATATGAGTTCCCAAAACCTTGGCCGCGTAAAAAACGGCCGCTGTTTTTCTAATTTTCCGTTCATCCATATTTTCCTCCTCGTTTTTGTAATTGTTAAAGTACGGCTAGGCAAAACCAAAAAACTCGGCTGGCCTAGCCGAGTTTTTCTTGAGAAGGAAATTTAAATATTTTAATTAAATCCCAATAATCCCAAAACCAACCCGGTAAAACCATGAGTGCGCTTGCCACTCGCGGCAAGAACACAAAAACCGCGGCCTGAAATCCAGGCCTTCATACTTGGGTAAGTTTTGTGATTATTTAGATTCATATATTTTGTCTCTGATTCAACCGTAACATGGCGCTTATTTTTTGTCAACCGCCCCGAACAACTTACCCGCGAGCGACCTGACCAAAAGATATCTATCCTAAAAACGCTATCATACTCTAAAGTATGATAGCGCCCGACATATTCTAAAAGCAGTGCTTAATTTCCCGTCACCCCCTATATAGCATGATAGTGCTCTTCA
Source organism: Patescibacteria group bacterium (assembly GCA_018824325.1). Classification (GTDB taxonomy): domain Bacteria; phylum Patescibacteriota; class Patescibacteriia; order JAHJFT01; family JAHJFT01; genus JAHJFT01. The sequence continues at coordinate 2,815 of JAHJFT010000069.1, read as the reverse complement.
AGCGGACTTCCTCATCCAAAAAACGGGATAATCTTATCCCGCCCCATATAATTTTATCGCCCCTGCTTCTTCCCCGACTCCAGGCTAAAAAAATAACTGGCGATAAAAGCGGTAATCGGGATAACCGCCACCAGGCCGATTGAGCCGCCGATTGAACGAACCACCTCGTCGGCGATAAAATCAAAATTTAAAAATTTAAAATATGACTGTCCAAGCTGATGAAAGAGCAGAACCGTGGGCAGGGCCGCGCCAACATAAGCGAAAATCAAAGTATTTGACATGGTGCCGATAATATCCCGGCCCACATTAATACCCGATTTGAATAATTTTTTAAAACCGGCTAATTGATTTGCTGACTTCACCTCGGAAATTGACGAAGCGATGGAAATGGCCACGTCCATGGCCGCGCCCAACGCGCCGATCAAGATGGCTGAAAGAAAAATATACTTGGCGTTCAAATCCGGATTTTGTCCGGCAAGCAAGCGATTCTCCTCGGTTGAAAGGCCCACCAAGTTCGCCAGTTCAGTGAATATATAAGAAAATAAAAAGGCAACCAGCACGCCGGCAATCGTGCCAAGCATGGCCGCGTAGCTCTTCTTATTCATGCCGCCAATCAGCGCTAGGGTTATAAAAGTAACCAAAGCCGCGATAATCATGGTGATGTTTATTGCCGACCAGCCGGCCAAAATCGCGGGCACCAAAACCTTAAAAATCAAAATAAGCGCCAGCATTAAACTCAAAATAGTTTTTAAGCCCTTGCGCCAGCCTCCCAAAACAAGAAGCAATAAAAGAAAAACCAGCACCAGCAGCAAAAGTTCGGGCACCCTATAAAAACTGTCTATTGAAACCCTTGCCGCGCCATCCTCAAAATCTTCAACGTAAACCAAAAGCTTTTGGCCGACCCTAACATCTTTTTTGAGAGGATTGGTCTCCGGACTGTCCGCGAAAGCAAACTGCTCGCCCTTGTGGCCGCCGCTCAAAACTTCAAGTTTAATTTCACGATAAGTTTCCACCCTTTCCCCACCTTCAAATTCAACGGCTTGAGATTTTGTCTCCAGCCCGATAACCCGCGCTTTTTCAAAACCGGTCCATGTCGGCTGTTCCACCGAGGCAATCAAATCATCAACCACGGCCGACTCTTCAACCGACGTGTCCTCGAATGCCTCCTCTTGGGCAAAAACCGAGCCGGTTAAAATACCGCTTAAGGCAAAAATGATAAATAGTATGGCGATTTTTTTCATATTCACAAATATATCACATCTTCCGATTTAAGCCAATACATAGTATAATATAGTCAATATGAAAAAAATCTTATTAATCATCGGCATAATACTGCTCGTTCTGGGGGGCTTGTTTTATTATTTCATGAATTCGGAAAAACCAACCCAACAAAGTGAAATCAAAATAGCCGCCACCATTTTCCCGATCTATGACATTGCCAAAAACATTGTCAGCGACAAAATGGACACCGAACTCATCTCCCCGCCCGGCGCCAGCCCGCATACCTTTGAAGTCACGGCCGAACAAATCAAGAAACTACAAAACGCGAAAATAATCTTTGCCATTGGCCACGGCCTGGACGACTGGATTTTAAAAGTGCAAGACGCTCTTCCCCAAGCCCAAATAAAAACCGTGTCCCCGAATATTGAACTTAGCGAGTTCGGCCAAGAACACGAACATGAGGAAGCCGAGGAGCGTGAAGAGGAGCATGAACATACCGGCATTGACCCTCATTACTGGCTCACTATGGCCAACGCGAAAATCATCGCCCGAAATATTCTGCAGGAAATGCAAAATCTTGACCCGGCCAACCGCGAATATTATGAAAAGAATTATCAAAACTACATCCAGGAACTGGATGACGCCGACAAAAATACTCATGATTTATTGGATGAAATTTCAAGCCGCGAAATTATTACCATGCATACGGCCTGGTCGTATTTCAGCCGCGAATACGGCCTTGAAGTGGTGGCCACCTTTGAACCGTTTCCCGGCCAGGAACCCTCGCCCCAATACTTGGTCGAATTGAGCAAAGCGACCCAAGAACATGATATCAAAACCATTTTTTCCGAACCCCAATTATCCAATGAGGCGCTCATCCCCTTTCTCCGGGACCTTGGCGTCACGCTCAAAATACTTGACCCGCTCGGCGGCTTGGCCGAACGCGACTCCTACATCAACATGATGCTATATAACGCGCAAACAATCCATGATGCCCTTAAATAAATCCGTTCCCGCGGTTGAAGTAAAAAATCTAAGCGTTAAATATAACCACGAGGAAGTTTTAAAGAACTTGAGTTTTAAAATTGCCCCAGCGACAATCACCGCGATCATCGGGCCGAACGGCGCCGGCAAAACCACGCTCATCCGCGCCATGCTCGGGCTTATACCGATCCAAAAAGGCGAAATAACGCTTTTCGGCAAAAAAAGCACGACGCGCTGCCGCCACCTTCGCGGCCACCACGCCGACTGCCTTCATCCCGGCTACGTGCCCCAGCGCTATTCTTTTGACAAAACCTTTCCCATCACGGTGCGGGAATTTTTAGAACTCGCCCTTCCGCCGAACAAGAAAAAAAACGCCGTTGACCAGGCGCTCCGCGAAATCGGCATATTGAAAAACAAAAACCAGCTCCTGGGCCAATTATCCGGTGGCCAGATTCAGCGCGTCCTCATCGCCAGGGCCGTGCTCGGCGACCCCAAGCTTATTTTTCTGGACGAACCGGCCTTTGGCATTGACATTGCCGGAGAAAAAACATTTTATGAATTAATCGGCCACCTGAACAAAACCCACGGCTCAACCTGCGTCCTTGTTTCC
>JAHJFT010000068.1 GCA_018824325.1 Patescibacteria group bacterium | reverse complement strand
TTGTCTATATGATTCAAATGTTTTTGATTATTATCCATATATAATATTTCTAATGTTTTCATTATATCATTTTTCCCCTTATAAATAAATCGTTTTCGGAGCGGAGAAAACTCCTTATTATTCATTTTATCAGTATATTTACTATATAGGCAAGAAAAAAAGAGAAAAGTTTTGGAGTGTGCCTGCGGAAACTAAAAAACACCGCCCGGTTAAATTGGGCGGTGTTTTTTGGATTTTATACGATCAGTCCAATGATCAGGAGCGCGACGATATTTAAAATCTTAATCACCCCGCACTAAAGCCCGAAGTTCGTTATGGGATAATTGTAATTTGTCTCACGGAAACGCCTTCGGCTCTTGAATTTTTATTCTGACCATCTCTATCAAGGCTTAGTGCGGGGCAAGTTGGATTTATACTATAAGGCCCACGATTAAGAGCGCAATGATATTTATAATCTTAATCATTGGGTTGATGGCCGGTCCGGCCGTGTCTTTGTACGGGTCGCCGACTGTGTCGCCGGTGATTGCGGCTTGGTGAGCGGGCGAGCCTTTGCCGCCGTAGTTGCCTGATTCAATATATTTTTTGGCGTTGTCCCAAGCGCCGCCGCCCGAAGTCATGGAAATGGCGATAAACAGGCCGGTGATAATGGCGCCGATTAAGAGTCCGCCCAGAGCTTCGGGGCCTAGAATCAGACCGACCAGGATGGGGGTGATAATCGGAATAAGGGCGGGTACAATCATTTTTCCGAGCGCGTCCTTGGTTACGATATCAACACAGCGCGCGTAGTCGGGTTTTGCCTCGCCTTCCATAATGCCTTTGATTTCTCTGAATTGCCGGCGCACTTCTTCAACCACTTTGCCCGCGGTTTTGCCCACCGCCTCCATAGCATAGGCGCTAAAAATGTAAGGCAGGAGTCCGCCAATGAAAAGGCCGATGATGATTCTATGGTCAGCCAGGCTGAAAATAAATTCTTGCGCTCCGGTCGTGGCGGCCTTTAGTTCTTCAACATAAGACGCGAACAGGACGAGCGTGGCCAAGCCGGCCGAGGCAATGGCATAGCCTTTGGTTACGGCCTTGGTGGTGTTGCCCACGGCGTCAAGCGGATCGGTGACATTCCTAACTTCCTCGGGCAGGCCGGACATTTCGGCAATGCCGCCGGCGTTGTCCGTGATCGGGCCGTAGGCGTCAATGGCCACGATAATTCCGGCAAGAGAAAGCATGCTCATGGCGGCAATGGCAATGCCGTAGAGTCCGGGGAAGGCGTAGGCGCCCCAAATGCCGGCGGCAATGACCAGAACCGGCAGGGCGGTTGATTTCATGCTCATGGCCAAGCCGGCAATGACATTGGTGCCGTGTCCGGTTTGGCTGGCTTGGGCGATTTTTCGCACGGGCTTGAATCTAGTGGAAGTGAAGTATTCGGTGATGACGACCATGAGACCGGCCACAACCAGGCCGATCAGGGAAGCGAAATAAATATTGTTGATTTTTGCCGGGTCTTCAAAAACCGGAGACATGAGCCATTTGGTTATGGGGTAAAACAGAACGGCGGCGACAATGGCGGAAAGTCCCAGTCCCTTGTAAAGCGCGGCCATGATGTTTTTTCCTTTGCCCAGGCGGATAGAAAAAGTGCCGATGATGGAAGCGATAATTGAAGCGGCGCCGATGACCAGTGGATAAATCAGCACATTGGGCGCGGCCGGAAAAATAAGCGAGCCAAGAAGCATGGCGGCGACCGCGGTTACGGCGTAGGTTTCAAAAAGATCGGCGGCCATGCCGGCGCAGTCGCCCACGTTGTCGCCCACGTTATCGGCGATGACCGCGGGATTGCGCGGGTCGTCTTCCGGAATGCCGGCTTCAGCCTTGCCAACGAGGTCGGCGCCAACATCAGCCGCTTTGGTAAAGATACCTCCGCCAAGCCGAGCAAAAACCGAAATCAAGCTCCCGCCAAGGCCCAGTCCAACCAGGGCTTTGATGTCGCCGGTCAAGGCAAAGAAAATGGTCACGCCGAGCAGTCCGAGGCCGACCACGAGAAGGCCGGTGACCGAGCCGCCGCGCACCGCCACAAGCATGGCTTGAGAAAGTCCTTTTTTCGCGGCCTCGGTTGTGCGCACATTGGCTCTTACTGAAACATGCATGCCAATGTAGCCGGCGGCGGCCGAAAGCACGGCGCCGGTCAAAAATCCCAAAGCGACCTTATAGCCCAAACCGACCCAGAGCAGAACGAGAATAATTATGCCGACAAGGGCGATAACCTTGTATTGCCGGTTCAGATAGGCTTTGGCGCCCTGCTGAATAGCATGGGCAATGCCTTGCATTTTTCCGTCACCGGCCGGCAGTTTTAATATCCATCGGATAAGGATTAAGGCATACAGTATGGCGAGACAAGGTGCTATAATGGCAAGGGTGATTGGCCAAGACATAAATTTGATGTTTAATTTTTTTATAATGCCCAATGGGGCGCGTTAAAACGCATTAGTTATGATAGTTTTTACGGCATATTTTGTCAATCAAAATATCGCACAGACCGGAGAAGATTCCGTAGAAGTATATTTTTGAGCTTATTAAATAAATATGCAATAGAAATCAGTTGTTGGTAGTCAGAAATCAGTACAGAGGTTAGAAAACAGAAATCGGTTAGGAAATCAGAAATCCGAAGTTAGCAAAAGTGTCCCACGCTATAATAACTGATTTTTGTCCCCTGATTTTCTCGAGGGGATCACTTCGTGACATTACGGTTTTCTGATTTCCGATTTCTTTACTGACAACCGATTTCTAACAACTGATTTCAATCCGCTCCTAAAAATATTACTTGTTATTAAAATAATTGATTTTCCTGTTCTTGATTCTTGGTATTGACAATTTGGCGATTTTGTGCTATTATCTTGAGCATGAAATTAGCCGAGTATAATCGTATATCCTTGGCTAAGATAAGCCGTTTTTTGCCTTTTTTGAGGCAAAAAACGGCAAATTAATGTG
>JAHJFT010000067.1 GCA_018824325.1 Patescibacteria group bacterium | reverse complement strand
CATATCGAAAATCGCGACGCTCAGAGGATACTTCTTCCGTTGGTACCTGGAGAATTCAGCGGCCAAGACTTTCATGAGAGTGCGGCGATTGAAGATCCCCGTCAGGGCATCAAAACGCGCTTCTTTGAGGATCTGCTTGTACAAACGTGAGTTTTCAATGGACAGGGCAATCTCTCCGGCAACGATGCCGAAGATCTTTCCGAAATCTTCGCTGTTGAACTTGGTATTGTTCCCATTCTTTGATCCGATGCCCATAAGCCCGTTCCCATTTTTACGCATCGGAATGTGCGTAAACCAGGCGAGCTCGAGATCCCCCATAATCGGCTTCAGCATGGGAGAAACCTCAGGCGAAACAGCCATTTTGAGGGTTTTCGAATGATCGAGGCAGCTCCTAAAAAAAGGTGGTATCATTCCTTCTTCGATATGAACTTCCCAGACATCCGGTTGGCCGTCCTCGTCGTAGTGCCCTGGCTCATTAGCCGCGCCTGGAGACCAATATGGTGAGCGCCCATATCGCCCTCAATTTCCGCCCTTGGTGTTAGAGCGGCCACTGAATCAATAACAATGACGTCAATCGCGTTGGAACGCACCAGGGTTTCAACGATGTCCAGAGCCTGTTCGCCCGTGTCCGGCTGGGAGATAAGAAGGTCATTGATTTTTACACCGATTTTTTTGGCATAATCCGGATCAAGCGCGTGTTCGGCGTCAATAAAAGCGGCCGTACCGCCCATTTTTTGAATCTCGGCGACCACGTGCTGGGCCAGAGTGGTTTTTCCCGAAGCCTCGGGTCCGAATATTTCAACAATCCGGCCGCGCGGTACGCCGCCCACGCCAAGAGCAATATCAAGCGAGATGCAGCCCGTGGGGACTACATCAACCAACATGGATTTTGCTTCGCCCAGCTTCATGATAGAGCCTTCGCCAAAGCGCGTCTTTATCTGGCTGATGGCCTCTTGAGCCGCCAAATTTTTCCCCTCCTTTTTCTCCCTTTCCTCCTGTTCCTTTGTCTTGGGCATATAATCTTATGGTTATTTTTATTATATTTTGATATCTACAAATTACTTGGGGTCTATGGATTACTTACAGTCTACAAATTACGAATAAGTACAAATATACAAATACTAATTAAGATAATCAGTAAAATATTGAACATGAATCTAGTATTTGTATATTCGTAAGCATTTGTAATTTGTAGACAGCGGATAATCTACGGACGCCGGTATTATTGAAAATCTTCCCGATCCGACGACTCTAGAATGATTTTTTTATATATAACCTGTGTTCGGCTGTGGCGTCTCCGGGCTTTTATGGTAACAATATTTAAGCCTCGCTGCAAGCCCAGGACGTACTGGAAATTACCCTGGCTGTCGGTAATCACTTCTTGGTCATTAATTGTGAGAATCGTCTCCGGGTCGGTTTGCCCGGAAATTTCAACTTGGGCTTGCCCGGTAATCAAATCCTCTTTTGGATAATAAACCTCAAGGGAGGGGGGCTTCATCAGATAGTTTATTTGCCAAAGAAGATAGCCAAGGATTATGAGGCCGATAAAAACGGCGCAAATGATTTTAAAAATTTTTGGCGAGGCGATAAAGTGGTGGGATTTAAGTTCCTCCCGCATTTTATGCGGATATTCTTTTTTGCCCCTTGAGGATGCGCTGTTCTCTTTTTCAAATATTTTTAAAAATTTATCCTGCTTAAGCCCCAAAACTCGAAGGTAAGCTTTTAAAAAATTCTTCGCGTAAATCGGTTCGGGCAGGGCGTCCAAATTGCCTGACTCAAGAGCGAGAATGTATTTTGTTTGGAGGTTGGCTTGCTTGGCCGCGTCCGCGGGCGTTAAGTTTTTCTTTTCCCGCCACGCGCGAAGTTCATTGCCCAGATGTATATCTTTTAGCGGTTTTAAACGAAAGCCAATCATAAAAATTTATTCCTCTTCTCGTCCCTTTCCCCAAGAATCTTCCTCGTCCTCTTCAATCTCTTCGTTATTCCCCCCGCTCTCTTCCTTGTCTTTTTCTCCTTCATTCTCCTCTTCATCTTCATTCTCACCCTCTTCCTCCTCTTCGTCAGCCTCTCCATCTTTATCACCTTTTTCCTCGTCTTCGCCCGCCTCTCCTTCATCCCCGTCCTCCGGCTCTTGATTTTCCTCTTCTTCTTTATCTTCATCGTCATCCAAATCTTCGTCTTCTTGAGCCGTTTTAATTTGCGAGTCCGGTGTTGGAATGTGTTCGGCCAGGTCCGCGTCCTCCAGTTCTTCCAAGGACGAGACTAAAAGTTCTCTCGGCTTGGCTCCCTCGGCCGGGCCGATAATTCCCTGTTCCTCCATAATATCCAAAAGTCGGGCCGCCCGAGCATAGCCTACCTTCAGCCTTCGCTGAAGCAGTGAAGCCGAACCCTTGCCCGCTTGAAAAATCACGCGAATCGCTTCGGCAAGCATGGGATCTTCATCGTCGCTGCCGCCAAAAACCGTGGGACTTGAGGATTTTTCCACCACCCCGCTGTCATATGAAGCCGGTTCGTATTTGTTTTTAATAAACTCAACAACGTTTTTAATTTCTCGGTCAGTCACGAAAGCGCCCTGCAATCTTCTTGGCTTGGAAATTTCCGCGGCCGTGTAGAGCATGTCGCCGCGCCCCAAAAGTTTTTCCGCGCCCGATGTGTCTAAAATAGTTCGCGAATCGGTAAGCGAAGCCACGGCAAAAGCGATGCGCGCCGGAATGTTCGCTTTAATCAGACCGGTAATCACATCCACCGAGGGCCGCTGCGTGGCCAGAACAAGATGAATGCCCACGGCGCGGGACATTTGGGCGAGTCGGATGACCGCGGCCTCAACTTCATTGGCCGCCGCGGCCATAAGGTCGGCGAGCTCGTCAATGATAATAACGATATAGGGAATTTTCTCCGCATGCTTGGCGTTATAGGTTTGGATATCGCGCGCGCCTTGGGCCGAGAGCACGTTGAATCTTCTTTCCATCTCTCGGATTGCCCAGCGCAGCGAGTTCACGGTTGCCCGCACATCGGTTACCACCGGCGTCAAAAGATGAGGCAGGTTATTATAGATTGGCAGTTCCACTCTTTTCGGGTCAATCAGAATAAGTTTGAGTTCATCCGGACTATTTTCATAAAGAAGGCTCATGATGATGGAGTTAAGGCACACGGTTTTTCCCGAACCGGTTGCGCCGGCCACCAAAAGATGAGGCATGCGGTTAAGATATGTCAGATGAACCGCGCCGGCCACGTCTTTGCCCAAAGCAATGTAAAGATTATTTCCCCTTGATTTAAATTCCGGCGAATCCAAGATTTCGCGCAGCCTTACCGTGGCAATGCTTTGATTGGGCACCTCAATGCCGGCCAATGATTTGCCCGGAATGGGCGCTTCAATGCGGATCGGGTGCGCGGCCAGCGCCAGCGCCAGGTCATTGTGAAGCGCGGTGATTCTTGAAAGCTTGACCCCCCGGGACGGCGCGAGCGTGTATTGGGTGACGGTCGGGCCGATGGAAATTTTGCCCATTTCTACTTCAATGCCGAAGTTCGCCAAGGTTCTTCTTATTATTTCTTGGTTGGATTTTATGTCTCCGGCCGTGGGTTTGCCCCGTTCCGAACTTAAAAGGTCAAAAGGAATATCAATCCTGGTCCTGACCCTGGTGGCGCGCGCCGATGGAAATTCTTGTTCCGTGTTGGCCGTTCTTCTTTGTATCCGGCCTTTTAAAACCTTGCTCGCAAAACCCAGGGATTGTTCCGAGGGTTGCTCTTCTTCCTGCTCTTGGCCTTCTCCAACCTCGTTTTCTTCAAATTTATCCTCATTCGGCCCCTCGGATTTATTAAAGAGCAGAAGTATTGGCTTAAAGATTGACAGGATTTTGGCTACGATATTTTTGAGCCGGATACTCGCTTGAATAAAGTTTTTTATATATTCATTAAAAATGAGTAGCAGCGAGACAATGGTGACGGCCGAGATAATGACCAGCGCCCCCCAAAAGCCCAAAAGGTTTAAAAACGGCGAAGAAACCAGCACCCCCAAAATACCGCCGGCCGCGCCGATCTGCTCCTGGGAAAATTCTGGACCGCGGAAATAAATTATGTGGCTCAAGGCGTTGGCAAAAAGAAAAAACAGCACAAGTCCGGCGTAATTGGCCGCTCTGATTTTAAATTTATTTGGGGAAAATAGGATATAAACTCCGATGAGCAAAATTATCGGAATAAGCACGCGATCCCAGCCAAACGCCTGGCGCAAAAAATCATCAAAACCATGGCCCAGGCTTCCGGCCACGCCGAATATGCCGAGTCCGAGAAAAAGAGAAATCGCCAGCAAGATTATGATAACAATGCCGCGCTTTGTTTCGGCCTCAAGATGCCAATCTAGCGGCGGCTTTGATTTTTTCTTATTTTTGTTTTTTGCCATTAATATGGGCTTAAATTCTACTTAATTATAGTATTTTCTTGCATTTGAGTCAATTGTGGCTAAAACATAAAAACAAAAATAAGAAAAAATAGGCCAGACATGATGTCCGACCTATTTTTATTTTATTTCTATTCTTATTCCGCGGCCTCTTCCGGTGTCTCTGTGGCTCTCTCCGCGTTAGTCATCTGCCCGCCCGGCGCTTGCTCAACCGGTTCGGGAATGGCCGGGGGCTGGGACGTGCCATATTCTTTCAAGTTATTAAGCCGTTGTTCAACATTCGTGTTATCCGGATTAAGCTCCAGAACTTTTTCCACTTGCTCAATGGCTTTGTCAACTTCACCTTGATTTTCGTAAACCGTGGCCAAAAACCAGAGCGCGTTGGAATAGCTTGGCGCCAGGCTGATCGCCCATTCAAAAGCGTTTTGCGCTTTATCATTGTCTTCATTTCTAAGATAAAGAAGGCCGAGCTGGAAAGCCACGCCCACATCCTCGGTGTTTGAAGCGGCCACCTGCTCCATCTTGGCAATGGCGTCGTCAAGACGGCCCTGCCGGTCATAAACCAAAGCCAACTGATAATGAGCTGGCGCGTAATCGGCCTTTAGTTCAATGGCCTTTACCAAAACCTGTTCGGCTTTGGTCAGAAGCTCCTGATATTTTGTTTTGGCCTCGGCCGCGGCCGCTTGGTCCTCGGCCTGGGTCAACTGCCACTCGCGGTCAGCCATCACAATATAAACCTTGCCAAGCTCGGTATGGGCCACCGGATTGGTCGGCTCAAGCTCAATGGCCTGACCATAGGTTTCGGCCGCCCACTGGTCCGCGTTTTGGACAAGCAGAATAATCTGCTGATAAATATACGCGGCATTGGTGTAATTCACCACGTTGGCCGGACCGGCGTCAATGGCGGCGCGCGCCACCACCAGCATGTCGTTTATCAGCGTCTGAATCTGGCTCCCCTTTTCCTCGGTTATTTCGGCGCCCACTTCTTGATTTATCTTAAAAAGAATCGCTTGGGAGAGATTCCTCAAATACGGAGTTTCGTATTGATTGAGCCGCGCCGCTTTATTGAGCTTGGCGATTACATTGTCAACGCTGCCGCGCTCTTGGTCAATCTTGACGGCCTGGGCGTACACCACTTCGGCGGCGTAGCGCTGGCCGGCAAGGTAAAACACCGACACCGTGGCCACGATGAGCAAGATAAAGACAAAGCTCATGAGCAGGGAGGCGCGGGGCGAAACCTTGAACTCAACCTTATACCAATGACGCGAGGCAAACGCCGCGACCAGGGCGATAACAATCCAAGACGCGAATTCAGTGGCTATATTGGACGAATAAATGAATTTTGACACAAGCATGACCACAAACACGCTGCCCAGGGCGAGAATATAACGCCAAATTTCGGCTCGCTGGTCCTTTATCAAACCCAATATCATGCGAATCAATACTCCGACGACCAGAACAAGCCAAAACAGCACGCCAACAAGGCCGGTGGTGGCGAGCAAAGTAAGAACGTGGGCGTTGGCGCGGTCAAAACGCACGCCCCAGAATGGAGTCAGATTAACCCCGCCGGAATGATATTTGGCATAGTCGAGAATAAACGTGCCCGGACCCGAACCGACAAGCGGCGATTCTTGGAGCGCCGAGCGGGCAATCTCCAAGCTCGCTCTGGAGCTTGGGCTGACCTCGGCCGGCAAGTTGAAATCAATGGGAAGGTTTATTACCAGCAGAAGAATCGCGATCACCAAAGTCAGCATGGGCAGCATAAAAGACGCGCCCGGCTTAAATTCATTTGCCTTAACAATGGCAAAGGCCAATAAAAGCACGGTGCCGACAATAAGCAGAACCCAGATTATCCAAAAATCCAAAATAATCAAAACAATCAGGTCAAGGAGCGCGGCTAAACAGAGCAATACTTTGGTAATGATACCCCATTTGCCCCGCGGACAGAAAACCACGGAGTTCGCGGTCATGACCAAAAGCAGGCCGCCGATTAAAAGCAGGCCAAAACCAAGGTACACGCCCAGACCAAAAACCGTGCCCACGCTATTAAAGGTAACTACCTTGGTAAAATCCCATGGCAAGGCAAAGCCGCCCAGGATCTGAAGCAAGCCGTAAAACGCGACCAGGGCGCCTGAACCCAAAAACGCGTAAAGCAGGTTGCGCACGAACTTAAGCTCGCGCACATTGTTCACGATGACAAAATACATGATCACGAACGAAAGCACGGTGATAAAGCTGAATTGCTCAAGTCCGTTGGTGCCGACAAAACTCTGGTATCGGTCAAGCGAAAACCATGAGATTACGCCATAGGCGACCAGGTACAAAAGAACCAAAAGATTAATAATGGTGCGCTTAAACTCCACTTGGCGCAAAGCCATCATGCGGCCAATCCACGCCATGAGCGCGATAAAGCTTAAGAACACCAGAACAATTTGTTTATTCAGCTCCAAAACATCTTGCGTGAACGGCAAGAACATCATGGGAACCAAAAAAACCGCCAGATAAATAGACCAGCGGATGACAAAATCACAAAATTTCACGATGCCAAAATCGTGACTGTGCTTTTGCCCCGCTAGTTTCTTTTTGCCCGCATCTCCAGAGGCTTTGGCCTGAGAAGAGAAAGGCTTGTCCGAAGCGACAGAGGATGGTGCCTGAGCCGCCGGGGAAAATGAATTAGGCATAAGTTTAAACTTATGAATTAGCAAATTAGTTAAAGTACGAGCCTGCCTCCCTGCTTTCGCCGTAACGAAACTCCAATTCTTCAAGGCATTAGAGGGCCTGCCCTCCGAAGCTCCGAACGAAGTGAGGAGCGTAGGAGGGTTATCCACTTTTAGTTATTATAGCACAAATATGGCAAAAGTACAAAGTAATCTACGAGACAATCTACGAAATTACGAATACAGTACGAATATACGAATTCATGATGAATGCTCAATACTAGTATGCGTGTACGAAAAAATATTCGTATATTCGCCACGAAGTGGTCCCTTCGGGATAAAAAATTCGCCACAAGGTGGTCACTTCGTGATAATTTCGTAGATAAAAAGTAGTTTCGTAGATAGCGTAGATTATCCCTCATCGCCCTTCAATAAAAACCGCCTCTTCGGGCGATTGGTTTGCTTGGCTAAGATTAGCAGATTTTCTCTATATTTTCTTGCGAAGTTTCAACAGAAAAACTGTCTCTTGTTTTAAATCTGTTTTAGCCCAGGCTTTTTCTTTATCGCTGATTAACTCGCCCAGGCCGCGAAGTATTTGTTTTGGCGGAATTTTTTCAATATATTTCACGCATTCGGAAAGATATTTATTGAGCTTTTTGCCGGTAAGAACAGCCGTTGTCTTCTCATTGATATCCCAATTATTCTTGGCGAAAAAATAAATATCATAAATATCCCGCGTGGCCAACTTCCCGCGACCCAGCAATGCCGCCAACTTGCCGGCGAAAAGATAGTCTTTTTTCGCGGCAAGCATTGGAATGCCTAAATATTCTTTATAGGCATATTGCTCCCTGATGTCAAACGGCCATTCCCGAACCGAGATTTCTATCTTAATATTTCTGTCTTCCGGCCCGTATGACATTTCAAATAAAATGGTATTTAACTTAACGCACTCATCTTTAATCGCGCCGTACCGCCCAATGATTGCCTGAATTTCCTGAAAAACTTTCTTTATATTTTCTTCGCCCGGAACCAACAGGTCAAAATCCAGGTCCACGGAAAAACGCGGCAAACCGTAGAAAAAATATGCGCAAGTGCCGCCCTTAAAACCGACGAGCGGGGCGATTCGCGTATTGGTATAAATATCCTTTAAAATCTGGCCCATGATTAATTGATGCCTCTCTTTATTCAGCATACTCTTTATAATATTTATTTAGGCGCGATATTAATTGCTTGTTTTGATATATTTTGGCCAGATCAAAGCATTTATCCCAATCCAATGGCCTTAAATTGTCAAAAAAATAATTCGGCGCTAGATAAATCATGTCCAAAAAAGCCCGTTCGGCCGAAGCGCTCCAATAAACGCCCCGGTCCATGAGTCCGGCCTTGTTGTATAAAACGATGTCTTTTATTTTTTTATACACAAAAATATTTTTACCGCACTTAATCGTCCTTGCCGTGTAGCTGGCCAGAAAAATGCTTTTGTAATATTGGAAAATCATCCCTTGCTCGCGAAGCACGGTTTCAAAACTTATATAAGAAGGGGTGATAATGCTCGTGCCCAGTTCTTTGGGCTCATAATCGCCGCTCTTGGCAAAAACGCCCTGCCGCAGTCTGATGAACGCGCCGCGCTTCACATAATAGGCGATTTTGGCGTTCAGAAGATTTTTATCACTTTCTTGCCAAATTAAAGCAAGCTCACGGGTCGTGAAAACCGTGTTTGGTAATTTGAATAATTTAACCAGAATATTGTCCATAATCGCGCGTTTATTAACTGATACTTAGATATATTCTAATTTTCAGTTTAAAATATTTGAAAAATTTTGTCAAGCCAAAATTGAACCGGGCGCCCTCCGTCTCCCCTTATTATCTCTCAATAAAAAACCGCCTCTTCGGGCGATTTACTGTACTGACCGTTCCTGCGCGCGTATTTAGGTAGCTTTTTGGCTATCTTTCTTTACTTTTAAAACCTGCTCCACCATCTTTTTGCTGCATTCTGAACACAAATCCCAAGAAAAACGATCAGATTCAAGGCCGGGAAGACTTGGTCCGTATTTTTGATAAAATAAAAAGGAAAACCACGCCTCAAGTTCTTTTGCCATGGGCTGACGCTTCTTGCAAATATCACAGTAGATAATACGGGACATAAGGGGAAAATTAATACATTATTTTTTGAGGCGCCCTTTTATTATAGGGCGGCCGATTCTGCGTGTCAAGACTTGACAAATTGGCTAAACCATGCTATAATTCAGTGTTATAATAAGGTCATAAGGACCTTTGACAACTTAACCCTAACAATATGGAGGTATATCATGAAAAGGATGATTTTGATAATTTCCATGGCCCTCGCGTCTTGCGGCGATGTCCAGATTGACGCTTCCGCATTCGGCAGTCTTTCGGTAATAACCGAGCCCGAAGGCGCCATGGCCAAGGTGCTGGACATGGACATGAACGAAATAACGAACGGAGGAACGCCGTGCCTGTTTGAAAACATTGAGCCGGGCGACTACTATGTGTGGCTTGAAAAAGAAAAATACGTGACCGCCACGCTTAACGTGGTAATCAAACCTGATGTGGTCTCCGAAGCGGAAAAAGACCTCGTTATTTCTCTTCAGGACCGCTGGAGCTGGGAGTCCGAAGGCCGCGTGCAGTACTGCGATGTCACGCAGATGCCGACCGGTGAAACGGTCATGGGCTTTTGTTGCATCCCGGGCGAGGTGCTGGAAGTCCACGGCTACGATTTAATACGTCGAGACTTCTTTACCGACGAGATAAGGGTAAGCGGCTACATAGAAGAAGATTTGGATCATGTCTATTTGCACGATTTCATGGATGGCATGGACCTTTTTTTCACTCGCGTGGGGTATGACGAGTAAACCCACGTCCAAAAAATGCTTGAGCGTGTCATGGGGCACGCTCGTTTTTTTATCCCACACACCTTTTGGGCGAGTCTAATTACGCCGCCGCAGGCGGCGTTCGCCCGAAAGGTGTGAGGGGCTTGACAAATTGGCTAAACTATGCTATAATTCAGTGTTATAATAAGGTCATAAGGACCTTGAAAATTTAAACCTAAACCAATATAGAAGGAGAATACCATGAACACGAAAATGATGATTTTGACGGTAATTTT
>JAHJFT010000066.1 GCA_018824325.1 Patescibacteria group bacterium | reverse complement strand
AATCGTTTTCGTAGCCCCGCCATTCGGCGGGGTAAACTCCGCTGAGAAAACACCTTATTCCGCTTTTTAAAAAGCCTATCAAAATTCCTTTTAAAAAGAAAAATATTTTTTGAATTGCGTATAACGTTTGCGTATATCTGATGTTGGGCAATTTTATAATTGATATTTTACCACAAAATTGCCCAATATGGATGAACGACTGCAAGGAGTGAATCAGATATATGCTGTTATACGAGGGTGAGCGAAATTGGGTTAAATTATTGAGCAAAAGCGCAGCGTCCCCTTGCGTATTTTTTGAAATTTTTTTTCTTAATTTTTTTGAAGCAGATATCTTCTGTATGAGACACGAAACATTCTATTATTCTTATCTCTTTCTACATCAAACTTTCTGAAAGAAAAACCAGCCTGTCTGAGTAAATCTTCATAGTACGGGACGGGCCAACATTTGCGCGTTGGTGAACCTTCCTCTGGCAGAATTGGAAATGTGCCAGGAATACTTCGCGCTTCTTCCTCGACAAGTTCCTGGTTCTCCCCAAACTCGGGATCGTCGTATTGCCGATCAACTACAACTGAAAAAAGACACGCAGCATCCTCGTCTTTGAGTACCCGCCTGATTTCTTCAAGGGTTCTTTTGTTTTCTTGGTCAGACTCGCAGTAGTTGATTGCGCAATCATTTACAACAAGATCGGCGCAACCACTGGTAAGCCCGAGAGACATCATGTCGCCTCGGGCTACTTGATAATCTCTTTTGGGGTATGCTTTTTTGATATATTGCCTATGTTCTTCTGTTGCTTGAGAACTAATATCAAAAAGCAGAATTCTATCACCTGGATTATCTCTTGAAGAAATCAGAGTATGAATAGTGTCGATATTTTCAGGAGTGACCGACCCTTCTAAAACAATAGTTAAAGGCTGGTTTTTCTGTAATATTCTGTCAACAACTTGTTTAATTTCAGGGGTTTGTTCTACTGCTTCAAATAAATCTGAAAGAACTATACGAGGCGTTCCTTCGTCGCTCATCATTTCTCTGTAATTTTGTTCAGCACCTTGATCTGCTCCCATATTAAAAAAATTTCAAAAAATATGTCGTTTAACGTTCAAGTGTATGCGATGTTTTTGCCCGCTTCCTTATTATATTCTAAAAGAAGAAAAAGGCAAAAATATGGGTGAAAGAAATTTGCACTCCTTATAAAAATCTAAAATGCAAATTTCTTGAACCGCATACACTTTGTTATGTGATGTGTTGCCCAACATTCGTCAATTTTATGATTAACTTTCTTTATAAGTAGCAAAAATTTTTGTAAAGTCCCATAAAGACAGGATTTTATTCAGCTCGTCTAAATTGGCTTTACCGTCTTTGGTCGATTGCAACAGAGCATAAAGTGGCCCCTCCCAATCGACAAGCCATATTGAAATCAGGTAGCGCAATACAAACTCGTTAAACTTCTTGTCTGTGCCGATTATTTTAAGTGGAGAGCTGAATAATTTTTTTGCGAGCCGTCCCATATCTTTGTCGCGTGTCCAGACTGCCCAAGAATAATCAATGACGAATTCTTTTGATTTGATGATGTCGTTGATAGTTTTGAGGCTGGTCTTTTTTGTTAGATTATCATTGATAGCATAAAGAGGTGCTCTGTAATTCTTGAGCATTTGAAAGCACAAGAGCGACTTTACAAAAAAGACCTTTTCATCGTCATCGCCGACAAAGGTATATTGTTCTTTTGCGGCTTTTTGAAGGCTCACAAAAAAATTCCTGTCGAATTTATCTATCAATGGGTAAAAAATTTTTTGCGTTAACATGGTTTTAAGATTAAACGTTTTAAAATTGAGTTGGGCAACATTTCACATAACGTTTCAGTATATGGGAAGTTATACTGGCTTGTTAAACTATTTTACAACAAGACAGGATAATTTGGGTTGAGGGGCGAGCCGAGCCCCGAACCCCATATACTGTGTTGTACGGCCTGAACGAAACACAGTGAAGTGAAAGCGCAGCGCGACTGAACGAAGTGAAGAGTTAAATTTTTGATTCCTTCAGTTTTTTAAGCGCTTTTTCATACATAGGCTGGGCTATTTGTTGAGCTTTTTTGGATGTAATTCTTTCATACATCCAGTCAAACTTTTCTTTTATAACTTTCTTTCCGAATAAAGGAACTAATTTTTCAATAAAGTGGCCTGCATTATTTTCAAAAAAACTTATTGAATCCGCATCTTTTAACAAGTTTTGATCGGTATTGCCTCCAACTTCGTGCTTACTAACAAGCATTTTCACCCTATCAATAAGTTTTTGGTTGGCATTTTGTTTGACTAAAAAATCGGCAATTATTTCTGCACCTTTTTTTTGATGGTCATCTAGCATTGCTGGATTCAAGAGTGGATTTCCTGAAGCATTTTTTGAAAGATCCTTTTCCCGAAAAGCTCTTTGGATATCATGGGCGACGGCTGAAATTAATAATGCCTCATCAGCATTTGGGCGGAGCTGTTTAATCCAATAGACAGTTCTCAAAAAATGCTTAATGCCCCCCTCATTGCCGATTTTTTTAAAAGCATCAACTACAAATTGCTCCGCCTTTTTGTAAAGTTTTGTACTCATTTTTGGAGAAAAAGCGCTTTTAATAATTTCAAAAAATTAATTTCGCACAACGTATCGGTATATGCGATGTTGCCGATTTATACCTCTTTCATTTTATCAAATTAAATCGGCAATATGGGCGAAGGACGAGCTGAGTCCTGAGCCGTATATACCGTGTTATATGACCCGAACGGAACATAGTGGAGTGAGAGCGTAGCGAGGCTTTAGCGTTGGCTTGATACTTATTTGATAAATAAAAAGCAAAATTTATCACCTTTCAAAATTATTTATTTAGATTAAATAACCATTTTCCAAAAGCCGTAAGTAAGGGTTTTTTGCTTTCTGGAAGATGAACCCACCCACCATCCACGCGCAAGAAGAAATTTCCAAGATTATCGCAATCTTCGCCAGTCATACCTTTGCCATCAGAACGGCTTGTGGCCCAAACACGAGCTTCAACAAACCAAAGGTTATCCAACATCTCATTGTCGGAATGTGCTATTTCTATTTTGTCAATATTGGAGTAATAGTTATTTACAATAGCACGCATGCCATCTTCGGGGGTTGTATAAACTTCCTGATT
>JAHJFT010000065.1 GCA_018824325.1 Patescibacteria group bacterium | reverse complement strand
TTTCCATTACTTTTTCTTTCATCTCGGAGTAACCGGTTGTATCCGCACCCGCGACATCGTCTTCAAATCCGATTTTTCCTTTTTTGGACGAAATATTTAAAATTACTTCGGAACCGATATTTGAAGTCATTATCAATATGCAATTTTTAAAATTTGCCGTGCGCCCGCGCGCGTCAGTCAGCCTGCCCTCGTCAAGAATCTGCAACAGCATGTTCATCACGTCGGGATGCGCTTTTTCAATTTCATCAAACAAAACCACGGAATAAGGGCGGCGGCGAATCCGGTCGGTCAATTGTCCGCCTTCTTCATGTCCGATATAGCCGGGTGGCGAACCGATCATTTTGGAAACACTGTGTTTTTCCATGTATTCGGACATGTCCATTCTGACCATGGCCGTCTCGTCGTCAAACATAAATTCAGCCAAAGCCTTGGCCAGCTCGGTCTTACCCACGCCGGTTGGCCCCAAAAAGATAAAAGACCCGATCGGCTTATTCTCCTCGGAAATGCCGGCTCGGGAGCGCCTAATTGCGTTTGAAACGGCGGCAATGGCCTGTTTCTGCCCAACTACGCGTTTTGTCAGCTCTTGTTCAAGGCGCGCCAATTTTTGCAGCTCGCCCTCAAGCATTTTGGAAACCGGAATGCCGGTCCAGCGCGAGACAACATTGGCGATATCCTCCTCCGTGATCTCTTCTTTAAGCATGCCTCGGTCATTTTGAATGTCGCGCAGCTTTTTTTCCTGCTCCTTGATTTGTTTTTCAATCTTCGGAATCTCGGCATAACGAATCTTGGCCACCTCTTCCAGGTTGCCTTTTCTTTCGTTGATTTCCGCCCCCTGTTTAAACGCGTCAAGCTTTTTTTTCAAATCCTGCAAACCCAAAATCACGTCTTTTTCCGTTTTCCACGAAAGCTCAAGCTCGGAAGACCTCTCCTTTATTTCGGCAAGAGATTTTTCCAACGTCTTTAAACGTTCTTTTGAGTGTTTGTCCTTTTCCTTGGAAAGCGCGCGTTTTTCAATCTCCAGTTTGATAATCTCCCGCTTGTATTTATCCAATTCTTCGGGCATGGAATCAATCTGCAAGCGAAGCGCCGACGCCGCCTCGTCAATCAAATCAATCGCCTTGTCCGGCAAAAATCTATCCGTAATGTAGCGCGTTGAAAGCTCAACCGCCGCGACAATCGCCGGGTCAATAATGCGCACACCGTGGTGCAGTTCGTATTTTTCCTTAATGCCTCGCAAAATGGCGATGGCGTCCGAAACATTTGGTTCGGACACAAAAACCGGCTGAAACCTTCGTTCCAAAGCCGCGTCCTTTTCAATATGTTTTTGATATTCTTTAAGCGTGGTCGCGCCGATCGCTTTGAGTTCGCCGCGCGCTAAAGCCGGTTTGAGCATGTTGGAAGCGTCCAGCGTGCTCGCCTCGGATGTGCCCGCGCCCACCAAAGTATGAAGTTCGTCCATGAACAAAATTATTTTGCCGGACGCTTCTTTAATTTCTTTAATCAAGGCTTTTAATCTATCCTCAAATTCGCCGCGAAATTTGGTGCCTGCCACCATTGAACCGATGTCCAAAGAAATGATCTCTTTGTCTTTAAGACTTTCGGGCACGTCGCCACTCACAATCCTTTGAGCCAAACCTTCAACAATCGCCGTCTTGCCCGTGCCCGCCTCGCCGATTAAAACCGGATTGTTTTTAGTGCGCCGAGAGAGCACCTGCATCAGGCGCCTGATTTCTTCATCGCGCCCGATTACCGGGTCAAGCTTTTCCTGGCGCGCCTGCTGTGTTAAATTTGTGCAATATTTTTCAATTGCCTGATATCTTGCCTCGGGTTCGGGTGAATCAACCCTTTGCGTGCCGCGCACGTCTTTTAGGGCCTTAAGCACCTGCTCGTATTTTACACCATGCTCTTTTAGAACATCAGCCGCGTCGTCCTTTGTCTGCGTCAGAGCCAAGAGCAAATGTTCGGTGGAAATATAATCATCTTTAAAATTCTTGGTTTCTTTTTCCGCTTGTTTTAAAACCGCAAAAAGGGCCGGCGAAATATAAACCTGCCCCACGTTAACTTTTATTTCTTGCATATTGGCGTCCACTTGCGGCAAAATATTAATTTTGGCTTTAACGCTCCGCTTAATTTTGTCAGCGTTAATACCGATTTTTTTAAGCACATTGATAACCACGCCCTCATTTTGTTCCAAGAGCGCGGCCAGCAAATGAAGCGGCTCAAGCTGGCTATGACCGACTTCGGACGCGATCATATGCGCCTCTTGCAGCGCTTCTTGAGATTTAGTAGTGAAATTTTGTGGCAACATAGCGAAAAATTAGATACTTAAATTTTAGCAGTTTAAACACGCGAGTGCTAATGTCATTATAACAAATTATGCTTGTTTGTCAATACCAGCCGCTAAAATATGCTATATTATATAGTTAAATAATAGACATTTTCTCTATAATTTAGCCCCAAAAACACGCTTTGCATAAAAGGAGGATATAGGAATGGCAACAACAGAAGAAGAATACCATGATTTTATGAAGCAAAGACTGGCAGATTTCGGCATCCGTGATGATAAACTAGTCGCTAAAATATCTGCCGCCATGGTGGAACTGCACCGCCCGCAACTGGAAGTATGCCCGTGCGGAAAACCGGTCGTTTTTACCGAATTCAAACGAGAATTCGAATGCACCAGATGCAACAAAAAATGGAAACTGGTCATGGAGATTGAACCTATCTCCTAAGCCAACTCAATCCGACCATCTCAAACGCCCGCCTCTTCTTAATATTAGCCGTCAGTGGACTCAATGAGCACCACGGGCTTTTTTCTTTGTTAAAATACCGCTCTCTGATTAACCACAGCAAAAAAGAGGCAATATGATTGCCTCAAAGAAAGGAGCGTGTTATTTTTTCAAACCTTTAAGCCAGGTCGCAATTTGAAAGGATCTTCAATATTCAGCCAATGGCCACACCGGGGACAAATGGCGAAATCCACGTGATAGCTACAAATATAATTCGGATATTTGCCGCCTGGCCTCTATCCACCAATTGAATGATAAAGCATACCGCGGTGTCCGCATACCCTACAAATTAATTCCCCTGGCTTGAGTTTTGAGATGTCTGGCTCCCCACCAGCGGTTTTAATTCGCGCTATTATCTCCATGGCAGCCTTGTCTAAATTCAGACTTTGGCAATAACCCTTACTATCCTTTTTACAAACATGCGTACTAAAGGACTTGGGCGAAGCAAGTATTTTCAGCAAGTTCTTAAAAACTTTGAAACTCGTCATATTCTTCATGGATTCCATCTTTTTCCTCCTAAAATAAAGAGTTCGATTATGCGCTCGTATTATCAGGTCTCACAGAAATGTCAAGATAAAAATGTTAAGCTTATTTTTATATTTTTATTACTTTTATATTTTTAAATTTTGTGCTAAGATAAGCATACATGCGCGTATTTTTAGCCATAAATTTACCC
>JAHJFT010000064.1 GCA_018824325.1 Patescibacteria group bacterium | reverse complement strand
TTTCGGAACAAAAACATCCACTACAACAATCCGCTCTCACGACAAGCATGGGGCTCTTTCAAAGGTAGCTTCTGGCCTCTGGCTCGAACTAACCTTTAAAAGATCTTCTTGAGGCGGATTGCTAAGTGGATGTTTTTAAATAGTTCAAAGTCAAAAGTCTAAAGTTAAAAGTTATTCATAAAGTTTGATATTCTCAAAAGGAGAGCAACTTTGGACTTTTAATTCAACTTTTAATTTTTGACTTTAGATTTTGGACTTTATTCATTCTTGTGCTTCCTGGCCGTCCTCTTCAGATTCATCTTCAGTTTGATCTGTACCTTCTTCACCTTCTTCGCCCTCGGGTGGTTCGGACAGTTCTTCCACGCCGATCAGGCAGACCGCGCCCCAGGCGCGATAATGCGAGGAAAAGGTTTCCTCCTCAATTCGGCCGTCCGCATATGTCACCTTATAATCAAATTCCGCGTCCGCTCCGGCATGCGCGCCCTCAGTGCATTTTTTTTCACCCGGCGCCAAATCCAAGGTCTCAACTTCTTTTAACGGCGGGGGAGAGGTAATGTTATAAATTCTTGAATCTGACTGATAAGCTTCTCGGCCGTCGTTGGTTCCCCAAAATTCAAAAATGAGATCATCTCCTTGTATATGGGTTTGAATTAGAATGTGATTTCCCGTGTCATTGATAAATCTTACGTCCGGATGCATTTCATAGACCGCGGCGTCTTTGCCGGCCGGCTCGTAATAAACAACGCGATAGGAATGGGGCTGGCGTTCGGTAATGGGCAGGCCGGCGGAGATGGCCACGCGGAACATGGTTGTGCCAATCTGGCATAGGCCACCGCCGTATTCCGGAATGGTCTTATTTTCTTTAATTACCAGTTCAGGAAGATAGCCGCTGGCCGCGGTCACTGGCGCCAAATTACCGATGGTGGTGAACTCTTCGTCCGGTTCAATCAAAAGTCCGTGCAGCATGTCGCTGCCCACCCGGATGTTATGCCGGCGGTTGGCCGGCGAGCCGCCAAAGTCGGAACGGCCCACGCCGATCAGCTCTTTTATACCCAGATTATTCAAATCCCCAATGGTCACTTCGGGTTCGCTTACCGCGACTTTGATTTCGGCGTCGCTTTCGCCCTCCGTCAGAATGCGTGTTTCAAAATTATCCAGCGTGGCTTCCCAATCTATGGCAATGCCGTCGCGGCTACCGACAAACTCAATGACCCGGCCGTTTTCCATTTTAAATTTAGCGTCTCGGGGTTCAACTTCAATCTTTTGGCCAATCTCGGCGAGCGTTGTCTGCACCGGCTCGCGCGAAAAAGCGATATTTACGCCGCCGGCTTCATCTTTTTCCAGACTAAGCCATGTGGCGAAGTCTTCATCCGAAAACTGCCAGCTGAATTTTTCAAAATCGGTCGCGTAGTTCAGCGTGACCGGCGCGAGCTCCATGATGTCTTTTATTTCATCCACCTTGGCCTGGGCCTCGGCCAGAACGATTCGCGGCTCCTCGTGAGACATGGCCAGCGTGATGTCGGCCGCGTCCAAAAACAGCAGCTGCCTTTCGATTTCGGCCAGCGCGGCGTCATAATCAAGGGTCTGGCCCGCTTGCTCGGGTTCAGCCGTGAAATCCGGCTCGCTTGAACCTTCGGAAAAAGAAATGATTATCTGCGCGTCTTGCGCCGGTGAATCAAATTTTTTAAACTCCTGCTTGATGATTTTTTCCACGGCCGCTTCCTCAATCTGATATTCGGCCGCCAGGCTGATGCCGAAGGTTTTGGCCAGGGTTTGCGCGTGAATATTTTTCCACCACGAGGAACCTCGGCCTTGGCTCATTGCTTGGTCAGCCATTTCGTCAAAATCAAAAATTATCAGTTCCTGATTAAGCTCGGGGTTGGTCGGATTGTCAATATTGGTTTTGAGCCGGAATTCGGTGCCGTCATAACTTATTTTAAATCCGTTTTCCAGGAGCCCGCCCGCTTCCTGAATCAGTTTTTCCCTGGCCTGGTCGCGCGTCAGGCCGCCCAGGTCAAGCACGCCCATTTTCACGCCCGGAAAAACGCGGTCTTCATAGACCTTGGCATACGCCCAAGAAGTGGTCGCCGCGACAAAGCCCACGACCACCAGAGCCAGGATGGCAAAACTAAGCCAATGAGAAAAAATCCTTGCCAAAATATTAGTGCGCAAGGATTTCTTATGCGTTTGAGCCGTGGTTTTGCGCGGTTTATCCATCGCTTTCTTTATCTCTTAAAATTTCGTTTAAAATAATTTTTGCCATTTTTTCTCTTTCGGTTCGGTCGTCTTCTTTGGTGAAAATCACCAGCCGGACCGCTTCGCCCTCGGTCGCGCCGTCCGGCATCTCGGAAACCGGCCAAATAATTTCCTGCCCGTCATCAAGCACGATCACCGCTTTGTCGTTTTCAAATCGGTCAATGACTCCTTTTTGAAAGCATTGATCGGTCATATTTCTTCGGGTATCTCTTCAATATTTATTTTTGCGGCCCCGGTCGCCTTGGGAATAGTAAGCTTGAGCACGCCGTTTTTCAAAATCGCTTCGGCCTGGTCGCCGCGAACATGCGTCGGCAGGATAATGGTTCTTGAAAAATTGCCCCAATAGCACTCCTGAACAAAAAAATTCCGGTCTCGGGCGGTCTCCTCTTCGTGCCTTTTCCCGCGAATGGTCACCATGTCGTTTTCTATGGAAATATCAATATCCTGGGGCTTGACCCCGGCAATGGTTGATTTGATGATCACATTGCCGTCCTGCTCAAAAACATCAACCGAAAGCTCGCCCTCGTTCGGGTGGTCCAGCCATTCTTGTTTTTCGCTCCCAAGTTCGCGTGGAGCGTTTTGGTTGGGCGGCAGTATTGTTTGTTCAAGATTCGCCATATTAATGAATAATATCTTTATTATATTGATTTGTAAAGATATTTTACACACAATCAGGCTTGACTTTTGGAGAGATTTTTGATAGTATAGTCGTATCTTGCACTGAATTTTTTCCATGCCTGCCTTGGTTCCACCTCGGTCGGAACTTCGGCAAGACGAGCCGCCATCGTCTAACGGTTAGGACACCCCACCTACGCTCTCGCTTCCCATCCTTCGCCGAAGCTACGGAGGGCAGGCGCTCGAGCTTCGGTGGGCAGGCACGCTTTTGCGCCAGAGGCTGGCAGGCGTCTCCGGCGGACAATGTGATAAAATTACAATCTAAGAAAATTTCCCAAGGCCCGTTCGTCTAATGGTTAGGACACCACGCTTTCAATGTGGGAATAGGGGTTCGATTCCCCTACGGGCTACCAAAAAAAATCTCAAGCGTAAAATTATGTTTGAGGTTTTTTGTTTGGAATATTTTTAATTATTTGGGGAGTCGAACGGGCGCGAGAAGCCCGCCACTGGCGGGCCGGTGCGCAGCGCCCCGGACCCCGAATCGGAGTGAGGGGCGATTCCCCTACGGGCTACCAAAAACACCTGTCTTTTGAAAGACGGGTGTTTTTGTTTTGGGGTTGGCCAAAACAAAAAGAGGACATGTGGTCATGCCCTCAGGATTGGGCAAAGCTAGATTTATTTTTCCTCCTCTTTCTTCTCCAGATTGTTTTTTACGCGTTCCACAAGCCACTCTGCACCACTCATGGTCATTTTCTCTGGCCGACTCGGAATGAGGTCTGTGTCAGCCGGCAATTGCTCTTGAATGTATCTTATGGCCCTTACCCATTCGGGCGTTTCCTCATCTTTTGTTTCGTCGTTCTCCATGAGCTTCTTTTCTTTGGTTTTTTCTTGATCCATGATTTCCTCCCCTATAAAAAACCTTGCAATAATTTCATGCATTTGCGTCTTGCCTTCGCCCTCCTTGCCTTGCCGATTCTTAGATTGGCCCGTATGTTTTCTAAAAAGTCCTTGGTCCTCTTGCGTTCAATATCATTCAATTTTATCCGAACATCCACCAAGGTTAAATAATCATCAAGGTATTTTAATTGTTCGGTTTGCTTGAATTGAAGGAACAGTCTTTTCATCTTTTTTTGAATTTCCTTAATTTGTTCAATTATGCTTTTATCCTGCGTAGTCATTATTTTCTCCTTATCTAAAGTTAAAATTATTCGCTAGGCATATTGTCCATCTCGGTCTCCCATTCCCTACGGGAATTAAAGACCTTGCTGCACTTGTCGCAAACAAAACCAGCATCTTCTCCACCGTTTTTCAGGACGCCGGTGCACGAAGAAATAGGACAAGGGAAGTCTTGAAGATCTGGTTCCGCCTCATCTAACTCGTCCAACTCCTTTGATATCTGCTCCGCGCGTTCAAGCAAGCAGGCATCATGTCTTTCGCCTTTCGACCTGAGTCTTTCCAGAGATGTCTCCCCGGCCTTTTCCATTGCTTTATCAAATTCCTTTTTATTCATCACACTCTCCTTATCCAAAGTTAAAATTAAGTGCTAAATATATTGTTAAAGAGCCACGGCTCTAGTTTCATTGTACCAAATGTGGCAATAACGTCAATTTGGAAAAAATAAAAAGGGCTGCGGTGCAGCCCCAAGGGAATCAAAGAGCGTTCTTTATTGGCTATTGGTTTTGGGTTTTTCTTCCGTCTATGAGTGCTTGGTTTTCCTCCGGCGTGAAAAGCAGGGGAAAGCAGGGAGGGTTAAAATCTGGTATCTCACTTAGCTTGCGCATGGGATACGGTGGTCTGGTAAAGAGAACGCCGAACTTTGGGCCGAACTTTTTTAGGAATGCCCGAAACAATGAAGCGCTTTTGGGGTCTTTTTTTATTTCGGCCATCCACTCATCCGCTGGCTTAAAGGTCGTGTTGCATTTGCCGCAAACATAAGCTTTGTTTTTTTGGTTTTTTCTTAATACCCCAGCACACATGAGAACTGGGCAAGGTAAACCCTTCGGCCCCTGTTTCTTTATGTTTTTTTTCTTTTTCTTTTTATTCACGATATGCCTCCTTATCTAAAGTTAAAATTATTTGCTAATTATATTGTTAAAGAGCTGTGCTCTGATTTGATTATAGCCAAGGCATTCGCTTTGGTCAACTAAATTTATTACTTGCAACCCTCAATCCATGTTATAATAATCTCATGAAAATCTTGGGCATTGAAACATCTTGCGATGAAACCGCTTTGGCTCTTGTGGAGATTAAGGGCAATGATTTTATGATTTTGAAAAATTTTGTTTATTCGCAGATTCCTATTCATAGAAAATACGGCGGCATTGTGCCCGAAGTGGCGGCCCGGGCTCATGTTGAAAAAATTCCCCAGCTTCTCAAACGGCTTGGTCGGAGAAAAGGGGAAGATATTGGTGTCATTGCCGTGGTCAATGGGCCGGGTTTAATTACTTCGCTTCGCGTGGGCGTGGAACTTGCCAAAACTTTGTGCTTTGCTTGGCAAAAACCGCTAGTCGCGATAAATCATATTGAAGCGCATATATTCTCTAACTGGCTAACGCCAGCTAGAGAAGTCAAAAGTCAAAAGTCTCCGCCAGAGGCGGATGCGCCTCGGGCGCAAAAAGTCAAAAGTATTTTATTTCCGGCACTGTGTCTTGTGGCTAGCGGCGGACATACTGAGCTGATATTAATGAAGAAAATAGGGGAGTATAAAAAATTGGGCCAGACTTTGGATGACGCCGCGGGCGAGGCTTTTGACAAGGTGGCTAAGTTTTTGAACATGGGCTTTCCGGGAGGGCCGGCCATTGCCGAGTGCGCGGCGCGAGGCCGGGCCGACGCCATTGATTTTCCCAGGCCCCTGCTTGACCGAGATAATTTTGATTTTTCATTTTCCGGACTTAAAACCGCGGTGCTTTACGAGCTTAAGAAAAATAAAAGCAAGATAAAAAATAAAAAATATATTAATGATGTGTGCGCTTCGTTTCAAGAGGCAGTGATTGATACTTTGGTTGGTAAAACCATAAAAGCCGCAAAAAAGCATAATGTTAAAACAATACTTTTGGCCGGCGGCGTGTCGGCCAATGCCTGGCTTAGAAAGGAAATGGCTTTGGCCATTAAAAAATTCGTACCCAAAGTCAATTTGGTCAAGCCTGAATTAAAATATTGCACTGATAACGCGGCCATGGTCGCGGCCGCAGCCCATCACCACGCGAAAAAGCGTGATTTTACGGATTGGGAGAAGATTGATGTTGACGCGGGTTTGAGCTTGGGATGATAAAAAGTTAAAAGTCAAAAATCAAAAGTCAAAAGTATATCTAAAAAATCAAATTTTATCATAATTATGTTTACCATAGGAACGTTTGCCATAATATTTGACCAGCAAAAACGAGCTTTGCTCTGCCACAGGCGCGATTATGATATTTGGAATCTTCCGGGTGGTCATGTAGAGAAAAATGAATCTCCATGGCAGGCAGTTATTCGTGAAGTAAAAGAGGAGGTTGGTTTAGGCGTGGAGGTTGATAGAATGGCTGGAGTTTATAGTAAGCCTGAAGTAGAGCAGATAATTTTTACATTTATCTGTAAAATCACTGGCGGAAAATTGACTTTGACTGACGAGGCTGACAAGATTGAATATTTTGAATTTGATAATATTCCCAAAAATATATCCCCAAACCATGTAGAAAGAATTAAAGATGCACTTGAGCATGGAGAAGAAACAATTTTTAAAATTCAGCAGAACTATAAACAAGAAGATTTAGAGAAACTATGAAAAAAATCATCAACTCGGAAAAAGAAATGTATAAATTTGCCAGTCAGTTGGCCAAGAAACTTAAAGGCGGCGAGGTTTTGGCGCTTCAGGGCGAGCTTGGCGCGGGCAAGACGACTTTTGTTAAGGGGCTGGCCCGGGCCTTGGGTGTTCGTGAAGTGGTGCATAGTCCAACCTTTATTTTAGTCAAACCGTATAGGATAAGAAATCAAAAAATCATAAAGACATTGATTCATGTTGACGCTTATCGCGTGGCCGGGGGAGAAGATTTGATTTTTGTGGGTCTTGATGAGTTTTTTCAGGACAAAGATACAGTTATGGCGATTGAATGGGCGGAAAAAGTTAAAAAAATTCTGCCTCGCGCTAGAACCAAATGGATAAAATTTTATTTAGGAAAAAAATTAAATCAGCGCATTGTTCAAATCAAAGATTAAGAAAAACCACGGCCACAATAGCCGCGATTTTAGTCTGAAGAATGTTAGAGCCCAATTTATGGGTTCTATTTTATTTTATTCCGTCACTCTAAATACCTCTTCCACCGTGGTCATGCCGTCCAATGCTTTCAAAAGTCCGTCCTGCGCCATGGTGAGCATACCCTGCGTCTGGGCAAGCTCTTGAATTTTATATTCTGAAATTTCTTTTCCAAGAATTACTTTTTCCATATCTTTATCCATGGTAAAAATTTCATAGACGCCGATTCGTCCCTTATGGCCGAGGCCGTTGCACGAATCGCATCCCTCGCCTTTGTAAAATTTCAACTTATCCAAATTAACCTTGGTCTGGCTTTTTTCCGGAATATTTTTTAAGACCTCTTTCACGCGCTCAAGCGTTTTCGCGTCAATCTTTGCTTCGGTCTTGCATTTTTTGCAGATGCGGCGCACCAGGCGCTGACCCATGACCGCGTTAAGCGCCGGGGCCAAGAGAAAACCCTTGGCTCCCATGGCCAAGAACCGAGGAATGGCGCCGGCCGCTCGGTTGGTGTGAATGGTAGAGATTACCAAATGGCCGGTTAGAGCGGCCTGAATCGCGATGTCGGCTGTTTCCAAGTCCCTGATTTCTCCAACCATGATGATATCCGGGTCTTGGCGAAGAATTGAACGAAGGCCTTTGGCGAAAGTATAGTCTTTAGTATGGTCAATCTGACTTTGGTTAATTCCTTCAAGCCGATATTCAATCGGATCTTCCAAAGTAATAATTTTTATTCCGGGTTTGTTTAATTTTTTAAGAATCGCGTAAAGCGTGGTGGTTTTACCCGAACCAGTCGGTCCGGTCGTGACAATCATGCCGTTTGGCCTTTGAACTTCGGTATTTAATTTTTCAAAAGCGTTGCCGCGCACGCCCAAGTCGTCAAATTCAAGCTTGATGGCGCGCTTGGAAAGCAACCTCATGACCACGGATTCGCCGTAGGCCGTGGGAATGGTTGAGACTCTGACATCAATTTCTTCGTCTTTGATAAAAATAGTAAAGCGTCCGTCCTGGGGCTTGCTCGTGATGTTTATCTTAAGGCCGGCCACCAGCTTGATGCGCGAAATGAGCTGTTTCCAGCGCGCTTGGTCGATTTTGGCCGCGTCCTGGAGCAGGCCGTCAATGCGCAGTCGCACCTTGATATCTTTTTCCTCGGCTTCAACGTGGATGTCCGACGCCTGCATTTTGAGTCCGACCGCGATCATCAACGCGACGATTTCCGTGGTGGAGACGCGGTTTATTTCGGCGCGCAGGTCTTTGAAAGATTTTATTTTTTCCTGAAATCTGGCAAGGTCGGCCTCGGTTATTTCCACGCCTTTGATAATTTTCCTCGGCACGGGCAGGGCATCATAAAGTTTGAACGCGTGTTCAAAGCTTTGTTCGGTGATAAAATATATTTCTCCGTGCGCGTGGTACCTTTCTTCAAGTTGAAACAAAAGTTCCTTCACCTCGGCGTTGAGCGGGTCAGTAGCGGCCAGTCTTATTTCCGGTCCGGAATAAAGAAAACACACCGCCTTTGATTTTTGCGCTATCTCCTTGGGCACAAGCTTCAGGGCTTCCGGGCTTATGGCAAAACCTTTCAGGTTAATATAAGGAACACCCATGCCCTGGGCTTTTTGCTTGGCCTCTTTCTCTACCTCGCCTTTATGGATTTGCGTCATTTTCTCTTCAAGTTCTTGTTTGACTTTTTTTTCAGCGATATTTGGTTTTTTAGAATTTTTAGTTTGTGCCATAGATACTTAATCTACGAAATTATAGATAATCTACGAAATTACGAATTTTTTATCCCGAAGGGACCACTTCGTGGCGAATATACGAATATTTTTT
>JAHJFT010000063.1 GCA_018824325.1 Patescibacteria group bacterium | reverse complement strand
TTGGTATTGCCGTCGAGAATGCTAAACGGCGTGTCCAACACGAATATTGCCTTATCATCGGTCATGGTCGCGGCCGTTGCCAGCGTATTGCCCGAATTCAAAAGCTTTAAATTGGTCAAGTCGCTGTTGGTCACGCTGCCCGCCTGGATAAGGCTGACTTGTCTCAACTCAACATTCGCGCCGCTGGCCGTAAGCTTGAAGGTGGCAACATCCGCCTCAACCGCGCCAACCGTTGGGTTGGCCGGGCTAGTGCCTTTGATGATTGTCACTGCCGCGCCGGTGGCCGAACCAATGGTAAAGGTATTACCCTTCATTGGGAACGTGCCCGAAACCGTGGCGTCCGTGCCCACCGACGTGCTCGCCGTAACCTCAAACGCGTGTTCCGCGCCCGCGGTTCGCGAGGTCGCCACATCGCCGACCAAAGTCAAAGCCAAAGTCGCGCTCGCCGCGATGGTCTTGTTCAGGTTATTGAACTCTACGATATTGGTGCTCGCGTTAATTGCGCGGCCGCTTGTCAGACGAGTCGTGCCCTCATAAAGATAAAGGTTTGACCAGTCCGCCGACGCGCCCACGCCAGTCCTTTTCACATGAAGGCTGGTCAGGATTATGGCGCCGTCAGAAGAAGCCGTAAGATTGACTTTTAACAAGTCATTGGCGCTTGAGCCTTGCGGCAAAGTAGCGCCAGCTGGCGTGTCCGAAGCCAAAGCAGCGCTTAAGCCCGTGCCCGTGCTTGATGCGCCGGCCACAAGGTCAGTCAGCCCGCTCTCCGCGCCGGTCACGTTCGCGCCGTCCGTGTAGGTCACGTCTGCTGGAATCGTATTCAGGAAATTCCACATGAAGTTATTGGCATTAAATGCCGCTTCATCCGCAATCAAACGCTTCACGCCGCCATCAACAAGATAGACATTGGCGTCACCCTCGTATTTGACCAAGCATCCGTCAGGGTGAACGTAAGTGCTGATGGAATCACCAATACTGTAATTGGTAAAGAATGAATCTGGCACATCAACCACCTTGCTTGCCCAACTAGCTCCCCAGAGCTTCGCGGCAACGTCCTCGGTTTCAACCCAATGCAGTGAACCGCCTGAAGTCACGGCATACACCTTGGGATCAGTGGTGATTTTTACAAGGTGAGTGCCTGGACGGATGGTGATATTTCCACCAATGGTAACATCGGCGAGTTCAGCGTCGGTGATTACCTTGACCGTGGAAAAATCCGGGTACCATGAAAAATAGGTATTCTCGTTCGGGAAAACATATCTCTTTCCATCGGCGGCATAGTAATAAACTGCCGGCTGGCTGGCCTTAATAAGGTCGCCAGAGGCCAAGGTAGCGGCTTCTGCTGCCAAAGGCATAACAAAAGCGGCAAAACCAATTGACCAAGCAATGGTTGTCACTACCACGCCAACGGTAAAGATTCTCTTGGATAAACGAAGTATATCGTTCATAATTGAATTTTTTCCTTAATCGCACGATTATACAGTGTATAATCGTGCTTTTAATTTTTACTTACGCAAGCAACGGCCAAAAGGCCCCGACCTTTTTATTGCTCACATTTATTAATAAGGTACAAGAATAACCCATACCTTTTTTCCACTTCCGAAGAAATGAAAAAAAGAGTGTTTTATTCCTCAATAATTTCCTGGGTCGTGGTGGCTGACTGCCCGGACAAAAGTCCATCCTCTATTTTTAACGTGGTGGATGACGTCTCCGAACCCGGCGCAACAACGCCCTGGCTCAAACCGTCCGCGCTCAAACCCTGCTCCGCGTCCGCCTTATTTTCCTCTTCCATGACTATCTTGGTCTGAGCAATCCCCTCCTTAACCTCCATGGTTATTGTCTTTACCTCTTTTACCTTACCCATGGCTCCGGTATAATCTTTGTTTTGTAAAAGCGCTTCCCCTTGTTGAATTTTTCCTTCGACCTCGCCGATCTGAGTTACCGTCCCGGCGCCCCCCTCTTTTTGACTAGACCCTTCATCCTCTTCATTTACAATCTTGTCGCCGTCAATCGCCTCTCCACCCGCCGGCCGGCCCAGTTCATCAAGCTGGAACTTGGCCTGGTCAATATCCTGCTTAGCCTTGTCAAGTTTACCTTGAATCGTTTCACTAACCTCTTCTTCTGAAATATACAACTCGCCGGAAAGATGTTTTTCCACCAACACCTCGACCGCCTTGGCTTCGACTTCATTTACCGCCTCCCTGGCGCCCTTAATTTTGTCCTTTGAAACCACGACTTTGTCCACGGTCTGGTCAAGCGCGTCTTGATATTCAACCGCTTTTTTATCAACAATCTTGGTTACTTCAACAAACTTGTCCGAATCCTTCTTCTTTGTGACCTTCTTGTCTTTAATATTATCCAAATCTTCATGAACCGAGTCTATCTGTTTTTTGAAACCATCCACCGCCTGCCCCACTTTTTGCTCTTTTTCCAATACCGAACTGTCAATAAGCTTGGCCACTTCGTCAAGCCTTCGGCCGGCAAACTCCACGTGAAGCTTAACCTTGCTCTCCCCGCTCGAGGTAATGGCTGCTTGCGCCTGTTCGGAAAAAAGTTTTAATTTATACAAAGCCTCGCCCGGCAAACTGTTTTGAGACGCGCCCACCGAAGTGATCCATCCGCCAAAAACCATAATCACAACCAAGCCCATGGCAACCACCGGCCGAAACATCCTGTGCCAATCCCTTCCCATATCGAAAACTAGACGAAGCTGCTTGTCTCCCCTTGTCTCGCTCGCTTGCAAAATCTGACAATCTTCTTCCGCCTTTTGCATAATTATTTTTTTGGCATCAGCAATCCAAGCTTGAC
The DNA here is from genome assembly GCA_018824325.1 of Patescibacteria group bacterium. Classification (GTDB taxonomy): domain Bacteria; phylum Patescibacteriota; class Patescibacteriia; order JAHJFT01; family JAHJFT01; genus JAHJFT01. Next base: position 5,673 of record JAHJFT010000063.1, on the reverse strand, counting down.
GCGCCAAGCCGCCAGCTCTTTTATGTTTTAGAGTATTTAATTGTTTAATAAGATGGTCCTTGTCCATAAACCGGATTATTTATTTTCTTGCTCCTCAAGGGTCTGACGAAGCGCGGTCAGCGACCGATGCAGAAGCACTCTGATATTGTTCTTATTTTTTTGTAAAATGTTTGAAATCTCGCCCACGTCCATCTGGTCCAAATATCTCATCACAATTACTTCTCGGTATTCATCTTTTAATTTTGCCAGGGCCTTATAGACCCGCGTCATATCCGCGTCCTGCTCAAGTTCGGAAATTGCCGCCGGCTCCAACAACTCATCTTTTAAAAATGCTTGCTCCAGGTCTAATTCTATTTTCTTGCCGCGCCAATGATCTATAACCGAATTGCGCGCAATAGTATATAAAAGCGCCCCCATGCTTTTTACCCCCTTATCCGAACTAAGATAATTCCAGGCTTTTAAAAAAACCTCCGAGCTTAAGTCTTCGGCTTCTTGCTCTGAGGCCACTTTAAAAAATATAAATCTGTGGATCTTTTCTATATAGTAATCGTAAATTTCAGCAAAAGCCTGCGCGTCTCTCTTGACCTGCACCCGATAAACCAACAATTTTTCTTTTATTTTATTTCTCATCTAATATGACGATAAGATGAATAAAATATTACACAATAAAAGGCCATATGTCAAAGATATAGGCTTATCCATTTTACATATAACGCATAAATCACTTGAAAATAAAACCTACAAAGTGTAAAAAACCGCAAAAATAAATAAAAACCAGCTTGACAATATTTTTTTATATGATAAAATATGTACAGACTAGACTAGACAAATATGAGACTGTAAAATAATAATTTTTACCTTAATGTTTTCAGTCTCACCCTGTCGCATGACGGGGTAAAAAGACGTTTTATTTAATCAAAGCTAAACAATAGCACAAACTTTGTCTATTAGTCTACACCCTCAATATGCAAAAAACCATTAGACTATCCGTATCCGAAGCAGCCCGCCTTTTTGGTATAAGCGACAAAACCATAAGAAGGGCCATACAAGACAAAAAAATTAACTACATTGTGGTAGCCGGCCGCTATAAGGTTAATTTTGAAAGTTTGGTGAGATGGTCGCAAGAGAAAACCCATATCAAGAATAAAACGGAAAAATACGGCCTGGGACAATATGTGGATAAGTGGAAAATCTCAAGCACGCTTTTTTCGCCCCGGCCGCCAAAAGACCCATCGGACAATTAAAACAAATAAAAAAATTGACCCTTGGCCGGTCAATTTTTTTATTACACACAAAAATTTTACAACATATACATGTCTACTTAGCGAGGACTATTTTTTATTTTTTGAAATAATTTTTTATTATGGATACCTATGCTTTGTAATTTGTATTTGGGAAAAATAATTTTTAGTCTCGTCTCGGTAAAAAACAAATCAACCATACCCTCGGTTTGCTGGTAATTTAATTTTATTTTTTTAGCTTTATTGTAAATTAACAAATGGATTAATTCATGGGCAATTGTTTCATTGGCATTTTTAATATCCTTGCTGGTTTTAACTCTTAGATTAACTGTATTGGGATACCTAAATTGCCCCTCGGGGCCATACAGGGAAATATGGCAAATATATTTATCTTTTATATTAATTTTAAAGTCACCTAAAATATTAAAAAACTCTTTTTCAATTTTTTGCCAGTTATTTTTTACTTTTTCGTTTTTTAGCTGATAATCATTTTTATTGTAAATTTTGTTTAATTCTATGTTCAGGGTTTTAGTAAAAAGTTTTTTATTATTTTTATTTTTTTGATATATTCCAGCGTAAAATTTAGGCAAAACAATCGAAAAACCATTATCAACAAACCATTGATATTCGTCATATATACTCAATAATTTTTCTCTTTCCTTGTTCTTGGAATATAAAAATTGTAGCTTCATATTTATATTATAACTTAAAACTTATAAAATGAAAAACGGCTAAAGTTGTTTCTTGAATTTTGGATAATCTTTTATAATGACAGATATTCTTATTTTTGATAAAATAGTATTAAGCTGTATAAAGCTATTTTTATGAAAAATTATCTATCACGAATTAAAAAAATCAAGAAGCAATTCACTATTTCCGAGAAAGAACGCTTTGTAGCCACCTCCAATGGCACCAATTATAAAGTTTTTCTTTCAAATAATTATGTTATCCGTTTTAGAGACGAGAACCCAAAGCTTTTATTAAGAGAGACAAATTTTTTAAAGCAACTTAACCACGTATTAATACCGAAAATTTTGTGGTTCGGAAAAATTGATCAATCATTTTTTATGATTGAGAATCGATTGCCCGGGCAAACAATAAATTTAGTTTGGAAAAATCTTTCAACAAATAATAAAAAAAATATAATTGAACAGGTTGTTAAATTTTTGCAGTATCAAAAAACTGAAATAAAAGGTTATGTTTATTCAGTAAAGACGGGTAGAAAATATAAAAGATTTTTAGATTATCTTACAGATGGTGTAAAGCAAAAAACCGCCAACATTAAAAAATTTAAACCAACGAATGAAATAATGGGAGACTTATTATTAATTATTAATGATCCTGCAGTTAAAAATTTATTTACTATTAAAACAAAAACCTCCTTAGTCCATGGCGATCTTATTATCCATAACCTACTTACAGACGGAAAAAAATTAACAGGAGTCCTTGATTGGGAGCTGGCGTTATGGGGTGATCCTGACTACGATCTCTCTCGCCTCTTTTATTATTGGGAGTGCGCTAAAGCTTATCAAGAACAAGGCACTGATGAAACATTTGAATCTGATTATATGGATAAGTTAATCACAGCGATTTTGAAATCTAATCTTATAGAAGATAAAAAACTATTTCGGGGGAAACATCAATTTGTGCGTGCTGCCTTCTATCTCAATTCCCTCTATTGGGCGGCAAACTCAGATAGTCCAGAAAAAAATATTAGTGAGCTTATAGCACAGTGGAATAAAAAAGCGGGGTTAAGCATATAAACATTTAACCCCGTAAGCTGCAGCTATTTGCAGTTAGTTCGTTTGCCAGGCCAAGATGCTCCCGAAGACATGGGAACTACTTTGGCGATCTTGATCTTCTTAATCTTGATCTTTTTCATCTGGTTTTACCTCCTTTCATAAGGTACAGGTTTGTCGATTATCTACCGCCACAGTTCCATTTGACCGGATATATTCTATGGCAAGCGCTTTAGTGATCTTGCGGTAGAAATCGCACATGTCGACAAAAAGTTTTTGCTGCTCCTCGCTCACTGAACGAGAAACAACCTCTCTCGTAACATGGCATTGCCCCCCACAAAGCCCTTCAATCTTGCACCCGGAACAGTACTCGTCTGTTCCAGGAAAACGGCTGGCAACTATTTGCATCAAGCCACTCTCTTCTTCGAACATTTCATCAAAACTGTCTATGTGACCGACCGTCGTGGTGGTGTGGCTGCAGATTTTAATACTGCCATCCACATTGAATTCAAGGGCTTTACCCTGAATGGCGGCACAAAACGCGTAATCTCCAGACAATAGGCTTTCTGATGTCAGATTACGGAATGGAGAATCCCACGTTCCAAAGAAGTCGATGCCGTGTTCGTTGGCGTACTTTTTGAGCCGCATGAGTTTTGCAATCCGCTTCTCGACTGGAACGTGAACCAGACCAACAAGGTCGTAATCGAAGGCGATCGAGGTCATTCTTCTTTCAATCGCCAAGTCGAGAATGTCTGTGTCGATGAGTTCGAAGTTACCCCTTGTGACTGTGATGCTGAATCCGTCAAGGGGGTAGCCAATCTCTGCCAAGTGATCGAATTTCTTAAGGATGCGAGCAAATGTTCCCTGCCCACCCCGTGTAATACGGATGGTATCATTGGCTGTCTGGGCACCGTCGAGTGAGGTTGCAATGCGGACTTGATACCTCTTGAATGCCTCGGCGATCTGCCTGGTCATAAGTACCATGTTTGTATTGATGGCGAACTCAAACGAGACATCGTCCATCTTGCTGCAGTATTCCAGCACTCGCTCAATGACGGGCCAGTTAACCAGCGGTTCTGCGTTCCCAAAATGGATCTTGCCGTGAGTTCTCCCTTGTTCTCTCATCAACACAACGTACTGGTCTACGCATCGCTTCGCAGTTTCCCAGGTCATGTTAAGCTGGGGAAACGCTCGTTGGTACATCGGCAACACTTGGCCGGAGTCGATTGCGGGCTGAAAGTGAATGCAATGTGCGCATCCGAAATTGCACAAATCACTAATCGCAAGGCCCATCCGATCAATCGTCCGTCGCTCTTGTACTTGGGCGAGTTGCTGTTCTTTTTTCTCTCGCAGGAACTTTTTCTCGTCGAAGCAGGGTTTGACAAGAAAAAAAATTTCAGCGAACTCTCGAATAATATCTCGCGGGTCTCCGTCGCAGATTTTAGAAATTTCTTCTGCGCTAGCTGGTTGTCTGAAGAAATCTAAAAATCGCAAACTTTCGTCATTGACAATCCGGGGATTGCCGTACAGCGTGTGATAAACCATCGCTGTTTCTGATTCAGGATCAGATATGATGCGGACATTCGGGGATAACTGATACTTTTGCCTTTCCATGTTTTTTCCTCCTTTCCTGCCTATGTAATTCCAAGCTTGATTTGTGATATTAAGGATCTGCTGATACCTTATTACTACCCCTCCATTTTGTCAAGAGCAAAAAAAATTGACCCTTAATCGGTCGATTTTTTAAATATAGCAAAATTTTTCAACCAAGGTCTTATTCCTTGACGCAAACCAAAGATTCCAACTCAAATTTAATTTCAGGGTTTAAATCAAAATATAATCCAAGCACGTCTTTGCCAATGTCCTGCCAATTATAATTCTTATAAACAAATTCGCAAGACCTTGAACCCAGGTCGGCCAAATAATCCGCCCGTGGCAGATATTGTTCAAGCTTTTTAACCAGGTCCTTAATATTTTTATTTTCAAAAACAATACCAAAATCCTGCACCGCCTCCATGTTTTCCCGAATATTGCTTGCCAAAACCGGAACACGCCAACTCATGGCTTCCAAAATGGAAGTGGGCAAACCTTCGGATTCGGACGGGTGGACATAAAGATACGCGTTTTTATACAACTGAAACAAAGATTCGCCGGACTGATAATCCGTAAAAATTATATCCTTGTCGCCATCCGCAAGATCTTTTAATTCTTTGACATAATCATCAGTAAAAGCCGAGCCGCCCACGATTGCCAATTTTTTGGCGCCAATAATCTCGGGCTTGCGCTCTTTTAAGTCTTTATAAGCCTTTATCAAATAATGAATGCCCTTATGCGGCACCAGCCTTGAAACCGCTAAAATATATTCCTTGGGCTCTAAATTAAAATTTTTAAGTTTGTCATGCCCCACTATCGGATTTTGCGTAATGCCATTGGGAATATATTCAGTAAAAACATCATAAACTTCGGCGCAATATTTGTTCAAACTGCGGGAAACCGTTATGGTGCGGTCGCTAAAACGACAAGCCATATACTCGCCCAGTCTGAGCGCGAATCGAGCAAAACGGCCCCATTTTTGATGTTTCCGGTCAATGCAATGGAATGTAACAACCACCTTTGCCCGGCGAGCAAAAATCTTAGGCAGCCAGGCAAGCAAAGCCGGACCCACGCCGTGAATATGAATAATATCAAAATCC
>JAHJFT010000062.1 GCA_018824325.1 Patescibacteria group bacterium | reverse complement strand
CTTCTGCGACGCCTATGCCTCTTGGCAGAAAGGCGGAGTAGAAAATATCAATGGGCTCATAAGACAATATATTCCCAAGGGTACTGACATTTCAAATTTGACTGAAAATTATATATACTCTATACAAGAAAAACTAAATAATCGACCCAGGAAATCTTTAAATTACTTATCGCCTAATCAAGTTCTTGCCCGGGAAGTGGGGCATTAGAAGCTAGAATTCACAACCCGCCGATTACATCACCAGCATGGCGTCGCCAAAAGAATAAAACCTGTATTTTTTCTTGACTGCTTGGCGATAGGCTTTTAAAATTTTGTCGCGGCCCACAAAGGCTGAAACTAAAACCAAAAGCGTGGATTTTGGCAGATGGAAATTAGTGAGCATGGCGTCGATTATTTTGAATTTAAAACCCGGAGCAATAAAAAGATTCACTTGGCCTTGAAAAGATTTTAAGCCGTGTTTTTTCTTAGCAATACCTTCAAGCGCTCTGACTGTGGTCGTGCCCACCGCAATAATACGCCGGCCCTCGCGTTTGGCCTGATTTAATCTTTTGGCAACCTGTAGGTCCAGAGAAACAAACTCTGAATGCATTTTGTGCGCTTCAATTTTTTCGGATTTAATGGGGCGAAATGTTCCCAAGCCCACGTGAAGCGTCAAAAATTCGGTTTGCACGCCCGCGGTTTTTAATTTTTTTAAAAACGGCTTGGTAAAATGAAAACCGGCCGTGGGCGCGGCCACTGAACCCATGTCTTTAGCGTAAACGGTTTGATAGTCGGCCAAGCGCTTGGGCGCGCTTTTAATGTAGGGCGGCGTGGGAACGGTTCCGATTTGGGATAAAATTTTTAATAGTTCTTTATCTGTTTTATTAAATCTTATTTGAATAATGCCTTCAGCATCTTTGGACGCGACCTCGGCCCGCAGGCCTTTTTTAAAAATGATGCGACCTCCCTCTTTTAATTTTTTTCCAGGCTGAGCCAAGGCGCGCCAAGTATGGCCAGCTCTATTGAGCAAAAAAATCTCAATGTTGGCGCCACCGGATTCAAGTTTGCCGAATATTCTGGCTTTAAAAACCTTGCTCTGATTAAAAACCAAAACATCGCCCGGTTTTAAGAATTCAGGCAAATCATAAAAATGTCTGTGCTGAATCTTAGAACCCTTGCGTTCAATGACCATGAGGCGTGAATGATCGCGCGGGCGCACGGGCTTTTGCGCGATTAATTCTTTGGGCAGATTGTAGTTAAATTTTTCGGTAAGCATGGTTTAATTCTATCTCAAAGCATGCACCAAAACAAGGTCAACCATGGCGAACTCTTGGAGCAGAACTAAATAACGCCGCCTGATTTTTGAAGCGGCATATTGACACATACCCATAAATGTGCTTTAATGATTAATCCCGTGCTATCCATGGGCATAACAATTTTTTTAACGCACATTCAAATTCACCAAAAAATAGAAAGGAGAAAATACCATGCCCGAGCATAAGAACACAACCAACATGAAAGCAAAGATTTTCGTTAATTCCATTACCCTGCTCCGTTTTCCCTTGGCAATTACTACGGCTCTGGCGATATGGCAGGGAGAGTTTGCCATAGCGGCTGGCGCCTTTTGCGTCGGCTTGATAAGCGATTTTATTGACGGCCCGTTGGCGCGACGGCTGAATGCGGAAACCGAGTTGGGTGCTAAAATACTTGAGCCCCTGGCGGATACGGCCCTGCTCTTGGGCGCGTCAATCGGCTTGGTTTTAATCCAGATCATCCCATGGCCAATAATTATTGTTCTCGTCGTCCTTGACCAAATAATTAACCGGCTGGTTAAGCCGCATTTCCCGCGTCCTGACCGCATTTTATTCGTGCAAGCGGTATTGCTCGAAAGCGCCAATGCCGGCATCCTGCTTTATCTACTTTTCTTTATCCAGCCAATTCTTGTGTATATCACCATGGCTTCCATCCCGATCATTATTTACGCAAAAAGAAAACGCATCAAGCACTTTGCTAAATGGTGCTTTCGTAACGACAGTTCGGCGCGATAGACGCATGGGTATGGATAAAGTTTGACAAGCGGCCCAGCCATGCTACAATATAATTGACCGGTCAATCCCAGGGATTGATAACACATGATGGAGTCGCCCCAAGGCGACAAGCACACCGCACCTTACTTTCTATGCCCCGAAAACATGCATGTGGTCGCCGCTCCTGGCTTCTTCGGAGCGGCTTTTTTAAAATATTGAGAGTGTAGACGGATAGACAAAGTCCGTACCTTTGCTTAGCTTTAACTGAATAAAACGTCTCTTTACCCCGTCATCCGACCCCGTTATCCAACGGGGCGAGAATACTCATGAAAGATTGACAAATTGATAGTAGACGCATTTACACTATTCAAGTCCGGTCGCATGACTGGACGACGGGGTGAGACTGAAAACATTAAGGTAAAAACTATTATTCTACAGTCTCATATTGCGCTTTTTTTTATTATATGATAAGCTGGGCTAAGATAAGATATGAAAAAGAAAATACACCCAACCTATTATCCGGACGCGCGCGTTACCTGCGCCTGCGGCAACACCTTCACGGTCGGCGCCACGGTCAAAGAAATCAACGTGGAGCTTTGCAGCGCCTGCCATCCATTTTACACGGGCAAGCAAAAGCTGGTTGACACGGCTCGGCGCGTGGAAAAATTTGAGGCCCGCCTCAAGAAAAAAGACGAAAAATCCGCAAGCAGAAAAGGCAAAGCGGTTAAGCGAGCCAAGCGCGCCAAGGCCAAAACCAAGGGGGCTAAAAAATAACCCAGCCCGCGCGGGCTTTTTAGCTGCCCACACAAATCCCGGCTCGCGGGATTTTTTGTATCAAGTGCAAGCATATGGATTTAACGCGCCGAATTGAAGAAAACCATGAGGAACTAAAAAAACTTGAATCAACGCTTTCCGACTCAAGCGTGATTTCTGATGCCAAGAAATTAAAAAAGGCTCAATCCGAGTACGCTTGGCGCAAAGAAATTTTGGAAATAAGCAATGAGTATTTGGAAAAATTAAAGGCTCTGGCCGAGGCCGAGCAAACCGTGGAAGCGAGCGACAAAGAACTCGCCGGACTGGCCGAGGAAGAAATAGATAAATTGCGGCCATTGGCTGAAGAATTAAAAACAAAACTTGAAGCCAAATTCATGCCGCCGGACCCTTTGGATTCAAAAAACATAATCATTGAAATAAGGGCGGGCACGGGCGGGGAGGAATCCGCGCTTTTCGCGGCCCAACTCTTTAGAATGTACGCGCGTTTTGCCGAACTCAAAGGCTGGAAAACCTCGCTCCTCTCGTCAAGCAAAACCGGCATCGGCGGATTTAAAGAAGTGATTTTTTCCATGGAAGGCGCGGATGTTTACGGAGTCATGAAATACGAGCAGGGCGTGCATCGCGTGCAGCGCGTGCCGGAAACCGAAAAAAGCGGGCGCTTGCACACTTCGGCCGCCACCGTGGCCGTATTGCCCCAGGTTGACGAGGTGGCCGTGAAAATTGAGCCCAAGGATTTGCGCGTTGACACTTTTTGCGCCTCGGGCCACGGCGGCCAATCGGTCAACACGACCCATTCGGCGGTTCGTATCACCCACGCGCCGAGCGGCTTGGTCGTTTCGTGCCAAGATGAACGTTCGCAACAGCAGAACAAAGAAAGGGCGTTCGCCATTTTGCGCGCCCGACTCTTTGACCTGGAGCAGGAGAAGGCCAGAAACGAACGCGAGCAAAAAAGACGCACCCAAATCGGCTCGGGCGACCGTTCGGAAAAAATAAGAACATATAATTTTCCCCAAGACCGCGTCACCGACCACCGAATCCCAAAAAGCTGGCACAATATCCATGATATCATGGATGGCAAAATTGAACCGATAATTAACTCCTTAAAAGCGGCGCGCGCCGAACAAATATGCAAGCAATAATCATGGCCGCCGGCACGGGTACGCGGCTCCGGCCCCTTACCATGGACACGCCCAAGCCTCTGCTTAAACTGGGCGACCAAACAATTATTGAAAAAACTCTGAGTAATCTTCCTCAAGCGGTTAATGAAGTTTTTGTGATTATCGGCCATCACGGGGATAAGATAGAAAAATTCATCGGCGCAAATTACAAAAATCTTAAGATTAATTATCTTTGGCAAAAAGAACTCAAGGGAACCTGGCACGCGGCCAGTCTAGCCAAAGACCATTTGCGCGGCGCTTTTCTGGTTTTAAACGGAGACGATATTTACAAAAAAGACGACCTGGAAAAACTGGCCCAGCATCCCTGGTCAGTCATGGCGCAAAAATTTAACGAGGCGACTGACACGCTGGATTCGCTCGTCTTGGACCAAGACGGCCGGCTTTGCGATGTGGTGGAAAAAAACGACCCAGGCGAAAAAATCGTAAACACCGGCGCCTACTCGCTTAAACCGGAATTTTTTGACCACGCGCCGATCGCGATCAAGGACGGCAAAGAATACGGCCTCCCCCAAACCCTGGCCAAGGTTTGCCAACTTTATCCGGTTCAGGTTGTGTTTACCGATGATTGGCATAAAATAAACACGCTTCAAGATCTGGAGCGGGCGCGGAAAATTGTGGCCAAGGTTGTTGCTAATTAGCTTGCGTGTAAAAAGCCTTTCCTTTTTTTGTGATTTCAGAGATAACGATATGGCGTCGGAGAAATATTTTAAACAAAGATTTGACGCGATGCTCAATGTTAGCTATAGCTTTGTATTTTATTTTTATGGAAAATCAACTAAATTCTATAATTATCAATTTGATCTCGCGGTATTTATATTGGAGGGCGACCACTTAACCTGCCTCTATGACGATAAAAACTTGAAAAATCTCGGCCGACACATAATAAACAGGGTTTTAAAGAATAATGATTATCTGGACAAGTTAATTCATGAGTATGGCCAAAGTTTAAAAAAATTTAAATTAATCTTAGAAAAAATAGATGAAAT